>NZ_JAAGPH010000195.1:0-10921 GCF_017104705.1 Burkholderia sp. Se-20373
TGGAAGACGCACTCGCGCCGCACGTCGCGGCGCGCGACTACGACCGCGGGCTGCGGATGCTGGTCGGCGAGTCGCGCTGGCGCGGCCCGCATTGCGTGGCGGGCTGGCTGCCGTCCGTCGTGCATTACCTGTTTCTCGACGACCCGCGTACCGAAGCGGTCGGCTGTGCCGTTCCGGCCGGCCACGCGCGGGTTGCCGACCATCTCGCGCGGCATGGCTTCGCGCGGCAGCGCCGTCTTGCGCTGGCCGACGCGCAGCCGCTGTGGATGCGCACGCTGCGCGAGACGTTCTTCTCCGGCCGTCACGTCTGACGCGCCGGATTCACCGACAAGGGAGCTGAGACATGCAGAGAGAAACCGTATTCGACCTGATCGGCGTCGGCTTCGGGCCGTCGAATCTGGCGCTGGCCATCCGCCTCGAGGAACGGCGCGCGGCGCGCCCGCTCGCCCATTGCTTCATCGAGCGCCAACCGGAATTCGGCTGGCATCGCGGCATGCTGCTCGACGACTGCCGGATGCAGATCTCGTTTCTGAAGGATCTCGTCACGATGCGCGATCCGACCAGCCGCTACACGTTCATCAACTACCTGTTCGAACGCGGCCGGCTGAACGAATTCGTCAACCTGAAGAACTTCTATCCGACCCGCGTCGAATTCCACGACTACCTGAGCTGGGTGGCCGACGCGTTCGACGATAGCGTCCACTACAGCGAGACCGTTCTCGCGATCGAGCCGGTGCGCGGCGACGGCGAGCAGATCGACGCACTGCGCGTGCTGTCGCGCGACGCCGCCGGCCACGAGCGCCAGCGCGTCACGCGCGCGCTGTCGGTCGGCGTCGGCGGCACGCCGGCGGTGCCGGACGCGTTCGCCGCGCTCGGCCGCGACCGCGTGATCCACTCGTCGTCGTACCTGACCGACATCGACCGGCTGGTGGCATCGTCGGACGGCGAGCGCCGCCGCGTCGCGGTGATCGGCGCGGGGCAGAGCGCGGCCGAGGTGTTCATCGATCTCGCGCGCCGGTTCCCGCACGTCGACGCGAGCCTCGTGATGCGCGCCGGCGCCTTGAAGCCGGCCGACGACAGCCCGTTCGTCAACGAGATCTTCAGCCCCGAGTTCACCGATGTCGTCTATGCGCAGCCGCACGACGCGCGCCGCGCGCTGCTCGAGCGCTATCGCGACACGAACTACGCGGTGGTCGACCGGCCGCTGATCGAACAGATCTACGAAATGCTGTACCTGCAGCGCATCGACGGCACGCCGCGTCATGCGCTGCTCGCGAACAGCGCGATCGAAGCCGCGGTGCGCACCGCCGACGGCCGCATCGAGCTGACGCTGCGCGACCGGATGAGCGGCGACACGCGCGTCGAGCGCTTCGACGCGCTCGTGCTGGCCACCGGCTACCGCCGCGACACGCATTCGGCGCTGCTCGAGGGCCTCGCGCCGCATCTGGGCGATGCGCTTTCACGGGGAGACGTCACGCGCGACTACCTGCTCGCGACGCCCGAGCACTTCGCGCCGCGCATCTACCTGCAAGGCTGCTGCGAAGACAGCCATGGCTTGTCCGACACGCTGCTGTCGGTACTGGCGCGCCGCGCGGACGAAATCTGCGCGTCGCTCGAAGACGGGATCGCGCCCGCCCATGAAGAAGGCGCGGCCCGGGCAACACAGGAAAAACGACAGGAAAACGGGGCGAGCGCGAGCCGGATGGCTTTCGCTCTTTGACAAAGGCGCGGTCGGAGACCGCATGAAAAAAGTGGAGCAGAGAAAGATGGAGTGGGCAACAGGCACGCGTTTGCGTGCGATCGCAGCCGCGGCGAGCGTGGCGTTCGGGGTGGCGGCAGGGCACGCACAGGCCCAGACGGCACCGGCCGTGAACGCAGGCGCAGCGGCGTCGGCCAGCAGTGCGCAGAACGGTGCGGCGGCGAGTGCGTCGGCCAGTGCATCGACCGGCACGCTGCCGACGATCAACGTCAACGCGGCCTCGGAAGGAGACGGCACGGTCGGGCTCGTCGCGAAGCGCAGCCGCACCGGCACGAAGACCAGCACGTCGATCAACGAGATCCCGCAGACGATCAACGTCGTCACCGCGCAGCAGATCGAGATGACCGGCGCGACCGACGTGAACGCGGCGCTGCGCTATGTGCCGGGCTTCTCGTCGTACGGCTCGGACAACCGTTCCGACTGGTACGCGGCGCTGCGCGGCTTCACGCCGACCGCGTACGTGAACGGGCTGCAGGTGCCGAACACGATCAACCTCGCGAGCTGGCGCGTCGATCCGTACATGATCGACAGCATCAGCGTGCTGCGCGGGCCGACCTCGGTGCTGTACGGCGCCGGCGACCCGGGCGCGATCGTCGACGTGCAGACCAAGCTCGCCGACGGCGAGCGCGTGCGCGAGGCCGGCGTGCAGATCGGCAACTACGCGCGCAAGCAGTTCATGATCGACGTCGGCGACAAGCTCGACCCGGACGGCAAGTACGCGTACCGCTTCGTCGGCGTCGCACGCGACGGCAACGCGCTGACCGGCCCGAACAACGACCAGCGCGTCGCGCTCGCGCCGTCGTTCCGCTGGCGCCCGAACGCGGATACGTCGCTGACGCTGTCGGCCACCTATCTGCAGGACTGGGGCGATATCTCGTCGAACTTCCTGCCCGCGCAGGGTACGGTGCTGCCGAACCCGAACGGCCAGATCAACAAGGACGTGTACGAAGGCGATCCGAACTTCAACTACTACCGCAAGAAGCAGTGGTCGGTCGGCTATCAGTTCGAGCGCAACCTGACGCCGGCGTGGACGTTCCGCCAGAACACGCGCCTGATGCACCTGTCGCTCGACAACGGCTCGGTATTCGGCAACGGCTTCGTCGACGGCAGCACGACCGACGTGTCGCGCTGGGCCGGCGTGTTCCAGATGAACTACAGCCGCTTCGACATCGACAACAACCTCGAAGGCCGCTTCGCCACGGGGCCGCTCCAGCACACGCTGCTGCTCGGGTTCCAGTACAACCGCCAGACCGCGACCGACAGCGAGTGGCTCGCCGCCGCGCCGCCGCTGAACATCTACAACCCGGTCTACCTGCCTGTCACGACGGCGGTGTTCACGCCGGACTCGACGTTCCGCACCAACACGTACACGACGATGAACACGTTCGGCCTGTACGCGCAGGACCAGATCAAATGGAACCGCTGGACGCTGACGCTCGGCGGCCGCGAAGACTGGGTCAACATGCGGATGGACGATCGCGCGGCCGGCACGTCGACGAAGGCGGACGTCACCGCGTTCACCGGTCGCGTCGGCCTCACGTACCAGGGCGATTACGGGCTGTCGCCGTACGTCAGCTACGCGACGTCGTTCAATCCGCTGATCGGCGTGAACCTGGTCGGCGGCGGGCTGCCGCAACCGACCCGCGGCAAGCAGATCGAAGCCGGCCTGCGCTGGCAGCCGCCCGGCAAGAACCTGATGCTGAACGCGGCGATCTACCAGATCAACCAGACCAACGTGCTCACGCCGGCGCTGCCGAGCCAGGACAATACCGGCACGAAGTCGGTGCAGACGGGCGAGGTGCGTTCGCGCGGGATCGAGCTGAGCGCGACCGGCAAGGTCACGCGCAACCTGTCGGTGATTGCCTCGTACGTGTATCAGGACGTGAAGAACGTGAAGGCCAACGACGTGTCGCTGAACAACTGGCCGGTCGACATTCCGCGCCCGCGCCAGATGGCATCGCTGTGGACCGACTGGACGTGGCACACGGGGCCGCTCGCGGGCTTCGGCCTGGGCGGCGGCATTCGTTACCAGAGCGCATCGGCCGGTGCGGCCGACAACTCGCTGACGGTATCGAGCGTCACGCTGTTCGACGCGGGCGTGCACTACGACACGCGTAACTGGCGCTTCGCCGTGAACGGAACGAACCTGGCCAACCGTCACTACATCAGCGGCTGCCAGTCGGCGAACGTCTGTGTGTTCGGCACCGACCGTACCGTGATCGCGACCGCGAAATACAACTGGTGACGATGTGCGCCGCGTCCCGCCGGCCGGCCGTCGCGGCCGGCGCGGGCGGGCCGCGGCGCCTTCGTCCGCTTATCCACGACGCAACCATGCCGAAGAAAAATCTCGTCTACATCCAGTCGCTGCGCAACGGCGCGGCCGATCGTGCCGGGCAGCCGGTCGCTTATCAGGGCGGCACGCGCTACATGAAGGCGCCGCTCGAATATCTCGTCGAACGCCTGAACGACTCGCCGCTCGGCGAGCGTTACACGCTCAAGGGCGTGATCGTCGACGACGACGACGGTTCGCCGGCCGACCGCGCGAAAGTCGCCGACTACGGCTTCGCCCGCACGCCGGGCCGCCCGTGGATCCTGCCGGAAGGGCTGGCGGTGCAGGGCCGGCCGGTCGACGAACTGTTCTGCACGATTGCGTCGACGTACCGGCGGCTGCCGCGCGACGCGCGCGAGCGCGTGGCCGGTAAACAGGCGTTCGAGCGCCGCCTGCTCGAGCGCCTGCTCGAACTCGACGCCGACGTCGTCGTGCTCGACGGGCTGCTCGTGATCCTCGACGAACTCGTGCGGCCCGGCGCGCGCTTTCACCGGCGCATCGCCAACATCCACCCGGGCATCACGGCCGACGGCTCGCCGTACCAGCGGCGCGGCGCGTGGGCGACGCTCGATGCGCTGCACGGCGCGCGCGGCGAACGGGTCGACTGGTCGAACGGCACGACGTCGTCCGTCGAGCCCGTGACGATGACGGGCGCGTCGTTTCACTACGTCGACAACGGCATCGATTCCGGCGAGGTGATCTGCGACGTGCTCGACACGCCGATCGCGCCGGACGACACGATTCTCGAACTGCGCTGGAACAACTTCCAGCGCAGCCTGTTTCCGGCACTCGAGCGGGGGCTGCACGTCCTCGCCGACCGCCACGACGCGGGAGCACTGTGATGGAAGACACGTTGACGAAACCGGCCGGCGCCGCGGACGCCGTCGAAGGTGAAGTGGCCGCCGCGCTCGACGGCGCCGCACACGGGCACGCGCTGGCCGTCGCCGAACACACGCTCGACGCGTGGCGGCCCGACGACTCGCCGGATGAACTGCTCGCGGCGTTCGTCGCGCTGTTCAACACCGACACGCGCTACGACGCGGCGACGATCACGGTGCCGCTCGGCGGCGCCGACGCGGCAGCCGTGGCGTCATACGTTGCGCGCGCGGTGCGCGAGGGCGTGATCGACGGCGCGCAGGTTGCCGGCGACGCGCTGCGCTTCACCGTGTCGCGCGCGACGTTCTGGCAGAACCCGCGGCCGTGGCTGAAGGCGCCCGCGTCGGGTGGCATGCCGCTGCGCCATGTGATCACGAACGGCCACCGGCACCCGGTGCGGCCGCCGTCGCCGGCCGGCGAGATCTATGCACGCACCATGCCGCAGGTCGGGATGACGTTCAGCCTGCGCACCGTCGATGTCGACGCGCACGCGGACCTGTTCAGCGGCTGGATGAACCTCGATCGCGTCGCGCATTTCTGGGACCAGCGCGGCACGCGCGACGAACACGCGGCGTATCTCGCCGAACGGCTCGCCGATCCGCACATGCACCCGATGATCGGCTATTTCGACGACACGCCATTCGGCTATTTCGAGTTCTACTGGGCGAAGGAGGACCGTCTCGCGCCGTTCTACGACGCGCACGACTACGACCGCGGGCTGCACCTGCTGATCGGCGATTCGCGCTTCCAGAGCGCCGGCAAGCTGCATGCGTGGTGGAGCGGGGTGCTGCACTACATGTTCGTCGACGAACCGCGCACGCAGCGGCTCGTGGGCGAGCCGCGCGTCGATCACGTGCGGCACATCGCGTACATGCACCGGCTCGGGTTCTACACGCTGAAGGAGTTCGACTTCCCGCACAAGCGCGCGGCGCTCACCGTGATCGAGCGCGATACATTCTTCGACACTTTCAAATTGCCGTGACGGCGCGGGGGCGCGGTGCGGCGCGAGGGTGCGCGCGGCGCCGTGGCTCGCGGGCATCGGCCATCCGGGATATGGACCGCGCGGCCTGCGTCGTGAAGAATGGATCGCTCTCCTCATCGACGACAGGCCCGCGACATGGCAAAAACATCCTCCACGGCATGGTGTGCGACATCCGGTTTGCGCACCCCCAAATTGACATATGCCGGCATATGCCTAGAATGGACGCATCGTACTCCCATGGAGTGGCTCATGCGCACCGTTTCCATTTTCAAGAACGCCCGTAACCAGGCAATCCGCATCCCGAAGGACATGGAGTTCGAGGGGGTGACGGAACTCGAGATTCGCCGCGAGGGCGACACGCTGCTGCTGCGGCCGGTGCGGCCCACGTGGCTCTCGTTCGCGAGCGAACCGCCGGCCGACGCCGACTTCCTCGCCGAACGCCCGGCCGTCATCGAGTCCGGCCGCTTCGACCTGTCCGATGGCGGTGGCGCCGCACCGACGGAGTCCGGCCAGTGACCACGCTCTACATGCTCGATACGAACATCTGTTCGTTCATCATGCGCGAGCGGCCGCCCGTGGTGCTGTCGCGGCTGCAATCGTGCGTCAATGCGCAGCACCGGATCGTCGTCTCGGCAATCACCTATGCCGAAATGCGGTTCGGCGCGGTCGGCAGGAAGGCATCGCCGAAGCATGCGGAACGCGTGACGGCCTTTGTTTCGCGGCTGGACGGCGTGCTGTCGTGGGACACGGCGGCCGTCGATGCAACGGCCGCGATTCGTGCCGATCTCGCCGCGCGCGGCACGCCGATCGGCGCGAACGACGCATCGATCGCCGGCCATGCGATCGCGGCCGGTGCGGTGCTCGTCACGCACAACAGCCGCGAGTTCAGTCGTGTCGCCGGGTTGTCGCTCGAAGACTGGGCGGCGTGAGCGCCGTTCGGGCCAGGATGTGCCCATGTCGGGAGTTGTTCACTTTTCAGCCGGCGTACACAAAAAGTGTACGAGGGTGAGAAAGTGAACAAGGCGATCGTAAGCCATTGATTGAAAATAAATTCCCAGCCGCCTTCCGCGACTGGCGATCTGCGCGCGGGGGCCGGAAATCGGGAGCCGACGCCCGGACCGGCTAGCCCCGTTTTGCCCGTGACAATTGTCCCGAAAATCCATTCAGGCGCGTCCTGCGCGTCGAACCAGCGGCAACTGCCGGTTGCTACCGCGACGACTTTCCGTCTGCCCGGTTGCCGTCGAACCCACTATCCTTGCCTGCATATTCCCCACAGGACAGGAGACGACACCGTGACGCACAGCGTGATTCCCGCAAGCCTCGCCGACGAAATGATCGAGATCCGGCACCGCATCCACGCCCACCCCGAGCTCGGCTTCGAGGAATTCGCGACGAGCGACCTCGTCGCGGAGCAACTGCAGTCGTGGGGCTACACGGTGCATCGCGGGCTGGGCGGCACGGGCGTCGTCGCGCAGTTGAAGGTCGGCAGCGGCGCACAGCGGCTCGGCCTGCGCGCCGACATGGACGCACTGCCGATCCACGAGGCCACGGGCCTGCCGTACGAGAGCAGGATCGCCGGCAAGATGCATGCGTGCGGCCACGACGGCCACACGGCGATGCTGCTCGCGGCCGCGAAGCACCTGGCGCGCGAGCGCCGTTTCTCCGGCACGCTGAACCTGATTTTCCAGCCGGCCGAGGAAGGGCTCGGCGGCGCGAAGAAGATGCTCGACGAAGGGCTGTTCGAGCTGTTCCCGTGCGATGCGATCTTTGCAATGCACAACATGCCCGGTTTCCCGACGGGCAAGTTCGGCTTCCTGCCGGGGTCGTTCATGGCGTCGTCGGATACGGTGATCGTCGACGTGCAGGGCCGGGGCGGCCACGGCGCGGTGCCGCACAAGGCGGTCGATTCGGTGGTCGTCTGCGCGCAGATCGTCATCGCGCTGCAGACGATCGTGTCGCGCAACGTGTCGCCGCTCGACATGGCGATCGTCACGGTCGGCGCGATCCACGCGGGCGAGGCGCCGAACGTGATTCCCGATCGCGCGCAGATGCGCCTGTCGGTGCGCGCGCTGAAGCCGGAGGTGCGCGACTTGCTCGAGACGCGCATCAAGGAAGTCGTGCATGCGCAGGCGGCCGTGTTCGGCGCGACCGCGACGATCGACTACCAGCGCCGCTACCCGGTGCTCGTCAACGATGCGGAAATGACCGCGTTCGCGCGCAACGTCGCCCGCGAATGGGTGGGCGACGCGAACCTGATCGACGGGATGGTGCCGCTCACCGGCAGCGAGGATTTCGCGTTCCTGCTCGAGAAGCGGCCGGGCTGCTACCTGATCATCGGCAACGGCGACGGGGAGGGCGGCTGCATGGTGCACAACCCCGGCTACGATTTCAACGACGCGGCGCTGCCGACCGGCGCGTCGTACTGGGTGAAGCTGGCGGAGTCGTTCCTGGTTTGACAGCGAAAACGACGCATACGGCGCGAGGCGCGGCATCGACAAGGTCGCCGCAACGGCGGAGCGCCGGAAGTCCCAGACTCGGGAAAACGATGGCCGCATTGAACGAGCAATGACTCATGTCGCAAAACACATCCGTTTCCCGGCGCGACCACTTTGCCGAACTCGTCGATACTCAAGTGCAATCGGAACAATACGGTTCCGCAAGCGACGTCGAACGAACCGGTTTGCGGCTTCTCGAATCACGCGACATGCAGGTGCGCGCGTTGCAGGAAGCGTTGAAGGCCGGGGAGGTATCGGGAGCACCCAGGCCATTCGACCGCGAGGCCTTCCTGGCCCGCATGCGGGCCGCGCATGACGGCTAAAGGCAGCGTCGGCTCGCCCCGCTGGCCGAACTCGATCTCGAAGACATTTGGCGCGATACCGTCGGGCGTTGGTCGCTCAAGCAAGCCGACCTTTACCACCGCGATCTGATCGGAACCATGGAAGCGCTGGCGCGCGGTGAAAAGGTCGGCCGGACTTGCATTGTTCGCGATGGATATTTCCGGTATGCCGTGGGCGCCCACGTCGTGTTCTATCGTGAAACGGAATACACGATCGATGTAATTCGGGTCCTGCATCAACGCATGGACATCGAACAACATCTGTAATCGCACAAGGCAGGCACGTGATCGTTGCGACGGGGCATGCAATCCCGGTATGGCTTGAGCGATCCCGAATCTAGAACGCTTCCCCGCTGAACAACGCCACGACCGCATCCGGATTCGACGGCCAGTACATGTGCATGTACGTCGCGACGATCGCATCGCGACAATAGACGGCTTCGCCGTAGCCCGCCGCGCCATCGGGACGCGCGGCATGCGCGACCGCCTCCAGCGGCGTCGCGAGCCGCGAATAGTGGAACGTATGCCCCCGCATCGTCCCGCTGCGCGTGTCGAGCCGCTGCATGCCGAGCGCCGCGAACCGGCGTTGCATCGTCGCGTGACCCGGCAACAGCCCAAGCATCGGCGTCGTCACACCGTCGACATCGGTCAGCGACTCACACAGATACACCATCCCCCCGCATTCCGCGACGATCGGCCGGCCGGCCGCTACGTGCGCGCGAATCGACCGCGCGGTCGCGGCATTCGCCGCGAGTGCCGCCGCATGCAATTCCGGATAGCCGCCCGGCAGGAACAGTGCGTCGCAATCGTCCGGCAAGGGTTCGTCGGCGAGCGGCGAGAAGAACCGTAACTGCGCACCGAGCGCGTCGAGCAGCGCGAGATTCGCCGGATAGATGAACGAAAAAGCCGCATCGCGCGCCACCGCGATTCGCTTGCCGGCGAGCGCGCGCGGCAGCGGCGCCGCTGCATCCGGTTCCGCGAACGCAACGGCCGGCGGCAACTCGGCCAGCGCCGTCTGGGCGAGCACGTCGGCCGCGCGATCGAGCCGCGCATCGAGATCGTCGATGTCGTTCGGCTGGTGCAGGCCGAGATGCCGCTCCGGCAGCGCGATGCCCGCATCGGCCGGCACGTGCCCGAGCCAGCGCAAGTCGTCGGGCAGCGCCTGTTGCAGCAGTTCCGCGTGCCGGGCCGACCCGACGCGATTCGCCAGCACGCCGTGAAACGGCAGCCCCGGCCGGAACCGCGCGAGCCCGAACGCGATCGCCGCGAAGGTCTGCGCCATCGACTTCGCGGAAATCACCGCGACGACCGGCACGCCGAACGCGGCCGCGAGGTCGGCGCTGCTCGGCGTGCCGTCGAACAGCCCCATCACGCCTTCGATCAGGATCAGGTCGGCCTCGCGCGCCGCGTCGGCCAGCAGCGCGCGGCAGCCGGCCTCGCCGACCATCCCGAGGTCGAGCGCATGCACCGGCGCGCCGCTCGCGCGCTCCAGCAACATCGGATCGAGAAAATCGGGCCCGGTCTTGAACACGCGCACGCGCCGGCCGAGCCGGCGGTGCAGCCGCGCCAGGCCCGCCGTGACCGACGTCTTGCCCTGACCCGACGCGGGCGCACTGACGAACAGCGCGGGGCAGGCGGGCATGCTCAGAACTCCACGCCGCGCTGCGCCTTCACGCCTTGCTCCTTGTACGGATGCTTGACGAGCCGCATTTCGGTGACGAGGTCGGCCGCGTCGATCAGCGCATCGGGCGCATGCCGCCCGGTCACGACGACGTGCACCGACTCGGGACGCGCGGCGAGCGTCGCGAGCACTTCGTCGAGCGGCAGGTATTCGTACTTCAGCACCGTGTTCAGCTCGTCGAGGATCACCATCCGGTAGTCGCCGCTCTCGATCATCCGGCGCGCCTCGTCCCAGCCCTTGCGCGCGGTCGCGATGTCGGCGTCGCGGTTCTGCGTGTTCCACGTATAGCCGTCGCCCATCGTCACGAAATCGCATTCGGCCACCGCGCCGAGGAAGTCACGCTCGGACGTATGCAGCGCGCCCTTGATGAACTGGACGACACCGAGCCGCATGCCGTGGCCGAGCACGCGCACCGCCATGCCGAACGCGGCCGTGCTCTTGCCCTTGCCGTTGCCGGT
>NZ_JAAGPH010000196.1:0-11194 GCF_017104705.1 Burkholderia sp. Se-20373
CACCGCGACGTCGCCCGTCGCGCGGTCGACCTCGAGATCCACGACCCATGCGGACCAGCGCGCATCGCCGTCGCCTGTCGCGTCGGCGGCCGCCGATGGCTTGCCGGAAGACGCACCGGCGCCATCGAAGGCGAAGCCGCGCCCGCTCAGGCGCGCATGGGCATCCGGGTCGACCGCGGCCGGCACGCCCCATGCCGCACGCTCGCTGACCATCCGGATGATCTCGCGCGGCCCCGCGTCCCGCGCCGCATCGAGATGCTGCAGGCGCAACGCGACCGGGTCGCGCCGCAACGCGCCCGCGAGCTCGTCGACGAAGGATTCGCGCGCGAACACGTGGGCATGCCCGGGAATCGTGTGACCGGCATCAGCGAGTTCGATCGACGTCTGCGCGTGCCGGTAGACGAACGGCTCGGCCGGGCCGGTATCCGCGCGCTCGGTCCGCGCGCCGTGCGGCGCGTAACGATCGTCCGTCGCCGCCTGCGCGCGATAGCGCCAGGTCGTCATCCGCCCGTCGGCCGCGGTCCGCGTTTCGACGTCGAGCGATACCTGCGCGTCTGCCTGCGCATCGCCGATCGGCCAGGTGTAGCGCGCGCGGTGTGCGCGCCATGCATCGGTACCGGCTTCATCGCGCGGCTCGGGATCCGTCACGCACGCCGACTCGACGGGCAAACCCGCGTCAGGCTTCATCGCCGCCTCGCAGGTAGCGTGCCGCGCGATGCACGGCCCGGATGATTTCCAGGTGCGTGCCGCAGCGGCAAAGATTGAAGCGCAACGCATCGCGGATCGCCGCATCGTCCGGCGCGGGATGGCGGTCGAGCAGCGCCTTCGTGCTCATGATCATCCCGTTCAGGCAATAGCCGCACTGCGCGGCCTGCTCGTCGATGAACGCCCGCTGGATCGGATGCGGCGCGTCGTGCGACCCCAGCCCTTCCAGCGTCGTGACGTCGCGCCCGTGCGCGGCGGCAGCCGGCACGACGCACGAACGCGTCGCCTGCCCGTCGACCAGCACCGTGCATGCGCCGCACTGCCCGAGCCCGCAGCCGTACTTCGGGCCGTTGAGCGCGCAGTCGTTGCGCAGGATCAGGAGCAGCGGCGCGTCGGGCGCGGCCTCGACGAAAGTGTGCGGCGTGCCGTTCACGCGAAACGCCAGCGGCCGCGACGGAGAAGCGGGATGGGACATGAATGGATCCGGAATGCGGCGCGCGACCGGCAACGGGCACTGCCGCCGGCGCGCGCCTGACATATAACACGCCGAAAAACGCACGGTCCGGCGCATCGGCGCTCGCGACGGCGCGGCGCCGGCCGGCGCGGGCATCGCGTACGCGTCAGGCCACGGCCGCGACGCTGTTGCGCGACGGCGAGACGAGCGGCACGTCGAACACGTCGTAGCCGAACACCCACGACGGATCCTCGTTCGTGCGCAGCCACGTGTTGTTGTGCGACACGAGCTGCACCTTCGACGCACGCGCCGCGCGATTCGCCTCGTACAGCGCGAACGCGCCCGCGTAGTCGCCGACGCCGACTTCGTCGAGGCAGCGCGCGAGCATCGCGGCATCCTCGATCGCCATCGCCGCGCCCTGCGCCATGTGCGGTTTCATCGGATGGCACGCGTCGCCGAGCAGCACGAGGCGGCCGCGGCTCCACAACGGCAGCGGATCGCGCTCGAGCAGCGGCCACTTGGTGATCGACGGCGACACGTCGATCAGGTGCTGGATGTCGGCATGGAAACCCGCGAACGCCTCGCGCATTTCGTCGCGGCTGCTGTCGACCATCGACACGCCTTCGGGCCATTCGGCCTGCGGCACGCCGGTCACGTAGTAATACTCGTCGCGCTTCTCGGTCACGTAGTAGACCATCATGTGGCGATCCTCCGACCACCACTTCACGCACATGTCGTACGGCTTGTGGCCGAGCAGCGACGCCGGGAACACCGCGCGGTGCGCGACGTAGCCCGTGTAGCGCGGCGGTTCCGCGCCGAGCAGGTGCTCGCGGATCCGCGAATTCACGCCGTCCGCGCCGATCACGATGTCGGCCGTCTCGACGCTGCCGTCGGTGAACGTCAGGCGCACCGCGTCGCCGGTGTCCTCCACCGCCGCGAGCCGCTTGCCGAAGCGGATCGTGCCGGGCGTCACCGCCTGCGTCATCAATGCATGGAAATCGCCGCGATGCACGGTCAGGTAGCTCGCGCCGTAGGCGTTGCGCGCGTAGTCGCCGAGCGGGATCTGCGCGAGCACGTCGGCCGTCTGCCAGTCGCGGCTGTACCAGTAATCCGGATGCGAACCCATCGTCTCCAGCGCGTCCTCGCAGCCGATGCGCCGCATGATCTTCATCACGTTCGGGCCGAGGTGGATGCCCGCGCCGAGGCGCGAGAACGCCGGCGCCTGCTCGTACAGCGCGACGTCGTAGCCGCCGCGCTGCAGCAACGCCGCGGCGGCCGTGCCGCCGAGACCGGCGCCGATGATTGCGATACGGGGTGTGCTCATGCGGATCTCCTGATCGTGGGCCCGTGGCCGAACGCGGCGCGAGAACGGGCGGATTGAATGGCGTTTATATAGCGTACACACTCAATTTATTCAGGACAAGCGGATTGTAGCCAGCGGCAATGACATTCGGGAAAACACCAATAATTCCACGAATACCCGCACCACAAAGCGATACATGCAAGATCAACGTCATTTTGATCCATTGCCATTTTCAAATGTACACACTAGACTTTGCTCGACATCCGGCGATCCCGCACCCGCGTGCCGCCTCACCCTTACCGACACGGAGCCTTCCGTCATGAGCAAGACCTATCGCATCGGCCAGATCGTGCCGAGTTCCAACACGACGATGGAAACCGAGATCCCCGCGATGCTGCGGCTGCGCGAAGCGATCCGTCCCGAGCGCTTCACGTATCACTCGAGCCGGATGCGGATGAAGAAGGTCGTCAAGGAAGAACTCGCGGCGATGGACGCCGAATCCGACCGCTGCGCGGTGGAACTGAGCGATGCGCGCGTCGACGTGCTCGGCTACGCGTGCCTGGTCGCGATCATGGCGATGGGGCACGGCTATCACCGCGTGTCGCAGGCACGCCTGACGAAGCACACGGCGGACAACGGCGCGCAGGCGCCGGTGCTGACGAGTGCGGGCGCGCTCGTCGACGCACTGAAGGTGATCGGCGCGAAGCGGATCGTCGTCGTCGCGCCGTACATGCTGCCGCTGACCGAACTCGTGGTCGACTACATCCGCAACGAAGGCTTCGACGTGCTCGCGTACCGCGCGCTGGAGATCCCCGACAACCTCGACGTCGGCCGCCACGACCCGGCGCGCCTGCCCGACATCGTGAAGACGCTGCCGTACCAGGACGCCGATGCGATCGTGCTGTCCGCCTGCGTGCAGATGCCGTCGCTGCCGGCCGTCGCGAAGGTCGAGGCGATGACGGGCAAGCCCGTGATCACGGCCGCGATCGCGACGACCTACGCGATGCTGCGCGAGCTCGACCTCGAGCCGATCGTGCCCGGCGCCGGCGCGCTGCTGTCCGGCGCGTACTGAGCGCGGCCCTTTCGACGGAGTCCCTTCATGCCCTCGACTTTCCTCTATGGCGCGAACATCCGCGCGAACGGCATCCGCCAGCACTACCTGCGCTACGGCGGCGCGGACGGCGCGCGCGCCTCACGCCCGGCGATCGTGCTGATTCCCGGCATCACGAGCCCCGCGATCACGTGGGGTTTCGTCGGCGAAGTGTTCGGCGCGGCGTTCGATACCTACGTGCTCGACGTGCGCGGCCGCGGGCTGTCCGACGCGTCGCCGTCACTCGACTACAGCCTCGATGCCCAGGCCGACGACGTCGCGGCCCTCGTCGCCGCGCTCGGCCTGCCGCGCACGAGCCTCGTCGGTCATTCGATGGGCGCGCGGATCGCCGCGCGCGCCGCGCGGCGCGGCATCCACGGGCTCGCATCGGTCGTGCTCGTCGATCCGCCCGTGTCGGGCCCGAACCGCCGCGACTATCCGGGCAAGCTGCCGTGGTACATCGACTCGATGGCGCTCGCGCGTGCCGGCACCGACGCCGAAGGCATGCGCGCGTTCTGCCCGACCTGGACCGACGCCGAACTGCAGTTGCGCGCCGAATGGCTGCACACCTGCGACGAGCGCGCGGTGCGCGCGTCGTACGAAGGCTTTCACACCGACGATTTCCACGCGGACGCCGCGCAACTAGCCGTGCCGTCGCTGCTGATCACGGCCGAACGCGGCGACGTGGTGCGCGACGACGACGTCGCCGACCTGCAGCGCGCGACGCCGTCGATGCGGCACGTGCGCGTGCCCGACGCCGGCCACATGATTCCGTGGGACAACGCAGCGGGCTTCTACGCGGCGTTCGGCAACTTCCTCGGCGCGCCGCTCGCGGCCTGATCGCGCGGCGCCCGCCCCTTCCCCTCACGCCTTTACCGGAGCCGACGATGCCAGTCAGCGATTCCCAACTGATCGACACGTGGAAGCAGGTCCTCACGCTGTCGCGCCTCGAACCGGGCCAGACCGTCACGATCCTGACGAGCGCGGCCACCCACCCGCAGACGCTGTCGTGCGCGCTGATCGCGACGCAAACGATGGGCGCGATCGTCAACCGGCTCGACCTGCCGCCGGTGAACGGCGACAAGGCGTTCAGCCGCGACCCGCTCGCGTATCTCGGCACGACGCCGCTGACCGGCAACAGGGCCGCGATCGCCGCGCTGCGCGAGAGCGACCTCGTGCTCGACCTGATGACGCTGCTGTTCTCGCCCGAGCAACACGAGATCCTCAAATCCGGCACGAAGATCCTGCTCGCGGTCGAGCCGCCCGAAGTGCTCGTGCGGATGGTGCCGACGCTGGCCGACCGCACGCGCGTGCTCGCCGCGGCGAAGCACATCGCCGCCGCCCGCGAGATGCGCGTGACGTCGGCGGCCGGCACCGCGCTCGTGTGCCCGCTCGGCGAGTTCCCGCCGACGGCCGAATACGGCTTCGTCGACGCGCCGGGCCGCTGGGACCACTGGCCGAGCGGCTTCGCGCTGACCTATCCGAACGACCGCACCGCGCGCGGCACGATCGTGATCGACCGCGGCGACATCCTGCTGCCGCAGAAGCACTACGTGCGCGAACCGATCGCGCTGACCGTCGAAGGCGGCTATGCGACGCGCATCGAAGGCGGCGTCGACGCCGATCTGCTGCGCGACTACATGGAGACCTTCGCCGACCCCGAGGGCTATGCGATCTCGCATATCGGCTGGGGGCTGCAGCCGCGTGCGCGCTGGTCGACGCTCGGGCTGTACGACCGCGAGGCGACGATCGGGATGGACGCACGCGCGTTCGAGGGCAACTTCCTGTTCTCGCTCGGACCGAACAACGAAGGCGGCGGCAACCGCACGACCACCTGCCACATCGACATCCCGCTGCGCCGCTGCACGGTCGAACTCGACGGCGCAACCGTCGTGCGCGACGGCCGCGTGATCGATCGACCCGCTCAACCCGCCTGACCGACGAGTGCCCCACACCATGAACGATCTTTCCCGCCACGCCGAAGCGAACGTGTATCGCCAGCAGGGCTTCGGCACGCCGCTGCCGCCGCACGGCAACATCGGCCTGCTGATCGTCGACTTCGTGGTCGGCTTCGCCGATCCCGCGACGTTCGGCGGCGGCAACATCGCACCGGCGATCGCGCGCACGACGCGCGCGCTCGCGCTCGCACGCGAACGCGGCTGGCCCGTCGCGCACAGCCGCATCGTGTATGCGGACGACGGCAGCGACGACAACGTGTTCTCGCTGAAGGTGCCCGGCATGGCGACGCTGACCGAGCACCACCCGAACAGCGCGATCGTGCCGGAGCTCACGCCCGCGCCCGGCGAGCTCGTCGTGCGCAAGACGGTGCCGTCGGCGTTCTTCGGCACGCAACTGGCGCCGTGGCTCGCGCAACGCGCGGTGCAGACGCTGCTCGTCGCGGGCGCCGTGACGAGCGGCTGCGTGCGCGCAAGCGTGGTCGACGCGATGTCGCACGGGTTCCGCCCGCTCGTGCCGGCCGACTGTGTCGGCGATCGCGCGATCGCGCCGCACGACGCGAACCTGTTCGACATGCAGCAGAAATACGCGGCGGTGATGCCGCTCGACGACGCGATCGCGGCGATCGATGCGGTGCAGGCACACGCACGCTGAATCGTCACGGCGGGCCGGCGGCGTGACCGGCCGGTGCCCGCCCGCGCGATTGACGCTGCGCTTTTGGCGACCTAGATTGGGGGCGCGCGCGCTCGCGACGGTCACCGTCATGGCGCTCGACGCACACCGCGAACAGGACGCCCGGGCCGCCGGCCGCCTCGCTCCGCGTACGCCGCATCCGGCCGCACGCCGCCCCTTCCTCGACAGGACCCTTCATCCGTGAATCGCTCCGAACTGCTCGCGCGCGACGGCTGCGTCGCCGTGATCCGGCCGCCCGCACCGCCCGCCAAGCCGGCACCGGGCCAGCCGGGCAGCCTGTCGTCCTACGTGCCGGCACTGCCGGAAGTGTTCGTCGCGATCCTCGACGACGGCCGCATCCTCGCGTTCAACGGTCACGTCGACCTCGGCACCGGCATCCGCACGTCGCTCGCGCAGATCGTCGCCGAGGAGCTCGATGTGCCGGCCGCGCGCGTGACGATGGTGCTCGGCGACACGGCCGCGACACCGAACCAGGGCCCGACCATCGCGAGCGCGACGATCCAGATTTCCGCGACGCCGCTGCGCTGCGCGGCCGCGCAGGCGCGGCATGCACTGCTGGCGCTCGCGGCCGAACGCTTCGGCGTCGACGCGGCGCAACTGCAGATCGACGACGCGACGATCTCGGCGAACGGGCAATCGGCCACGTTCGCCACGCTCGTCGCCGCGCACCGGATCGCGCTGACGCTGGACCTGAACACGCGCACGAAAGATCCCGCCCTGTACCGGATCGTCGGCAAGCCGTCGCCGCGCGTCGACCTGCCCGCGAAGGCCACCGGCCAGCTCACGTTCGTGCACGACATGCGCGTGCCGGGCATGCTGCACGGCCGTGTCGTGCGGCCGCCGTACGCGGGGCATGACAGCGGTTCGTTCGTCGGCACGTCGCTCGTCGACGTCGATCGCGCATCGGTGGCCGACGTGCCGGGGCTCGTGACCGTCGTCGCGATCGGCGATTTCGTCGGCGTGGTGGCCGAGCGTGAGGAACACGCGATCCGCGCGGCGCGCCAGCTGCGCGTGACATGGCGTCCGCTCCCCGCGCTGCCGCCGCTCGACGAACCGGCTGCCGCGATCGCCGCCGCGCCGGCCAGACGCCGCGTGCTGCTCGACGAAGGCGACGTCGACGCGGCGCGTGCGCAGCCCGACACGATCACGCTGTCGCGCACCTACGCATGGCCGTTCCAGATGCACGGCTCGATCGGCCCGTCCTGCGCGCTCGCCGACTATCGCGAGCCAGGCAACGGCCGGATCACCGTGTGGTCCGGCACGCAGAATCCCGTATCGCTGCGCTATGACCTCGCGACGCTCGTCGCGCGCGACGAAGCCGATTTCGACGTGGTGCGGATGGAAGCGGCCGGCTGCTACGGCCGCAACGGCGCGGACGACGTGTGCGGCGACGCACTGCTGCTGTCGCGCGCGGTCGGCCGCCCGGTGCGCGTGCAGCTGTCGCGCGCCGACGAACATCTGTGGGAACCGAAAGGCGCGGGCCAGCGGATGCAGGTGACCGGCACCGTCACGCGCGACGGCCGCCTGCTCGGCTACGACTTCACGACGCGCTACCCGTCGAACGACGCGCCGCTGCTCGCGGCGCTGCTGACCGGCACGATCGCGCCCGCGCCGCGCGTGTTCGAGATGGGCGACCGCACGGCCGTGTCGCCTTACGCGAGCCCGCATCGCCGCTTCGTCTGCGAGGATCTTGCCCCGCTCGTGCGGGCGTCGTGGCTGCGCGGCGTGTCGGCATTGCCGAACTCGTTCGCGCACGATGCGTTCGTCGACGAATGCGCGGCGCTGACCGGTGTCGACCCGCTTGCGTTCCGGCTGCGCCATCTGCAGGACGCGCGCGCGACCGAGCTGCTGCAGGCCGTGGCGGATCGCGCGGGCTGGACGCCACGCGTGCGGCGCACGCCGCATGAACCCGAGCCGTCGCGGCTGGTGCGCGGCCGCGGGATCGCCTACGCGCGCTACGTGCACAGTCGCTTCCCCGGCTTCGGCGCGGCGTGGTCGGCATGGATCGTCGACCTGAGCGTCGATCGCGTGTCGGGCGAGATCCGCATCGAACGCGTGACGGTCGGCCAGGACACGGGCACGATGATCAACCCCGACGGCGTGCGCCATCAGATCCACGGCAACGTGATCCAGGTATTGAGCCGCACGCTGAAGGAACGCGTGCGCTTCGCCGACGGCAAGGTCGCGTCGCGCGAATGGGCGAGCTATCCGATCCTGACCTTCGCGGAAGTGCCGGACGTCGATGTCGTGCTGATGCCGAGGCAAGGCGAGCCGCCGCTCGGCGCGGGAGAATCGGCGTCGGTGCCGGGCCCGGCCGCCGTCGCGAACGCGTTGTTCGATGCGACCGGCGTGCGGTTCTACGCGCCGCCGTTTACGCCGGAGACGGTCCGGGCCGCGTTACGCGACGCAGGCCGCTTGATGACCGCCGACGCGGCCGGTACGCACGCGGCAACCCGCACGGCGTGAAGGCGGCCCGCTGCGTCGCGGGATCAAGCCGGCCGACGAACGGGCCGACAAGCGCGCGGACCAGACGGGCATGCCGCCTCTCGAGCAACACGCATCACGCGTCGCCGTCTTCTTCCATCATCTTGCGCAGCAGGAACTGCAGCGCGACCCGCTCGCCCGGATTGAGCGCGCCATACGTGCGCTCCGTCACCTGCCGCGCGAACGGCACCGTGCGGTCGATCAGCGCGAGGCCGGTCGCGGTGGCGCGCACGATCAGCTTGCGGCCGTCGTTCGGATCGGGCAGCACCTCGATCAGCGCACGCGCCTTCAGCCGGTCGACCACGCCGCGAATCGTCGCCTGGTCGATCGCGGTCGCCTTGACGATGTCGTTCAGCGAGCACCCCTGGCGCTCCTTGACCGCGCACAGCGTGACGAACTGCGCGGCCGTGAGATCCGAATCGGGAATCGCTTCCTGGAAGATCGACACGTGCCGCTGATACGCGCGGCGCAGCAGGTGGCCGACCTGGTCGTGAAAGTCGTAGGAATCCTTCGAAGACGCCATGAAAGTGCAGGCCCGCGCCGCATGTAAGGGAAAGACAAGCAGTGTACACCCTCAATTTGGCACGACCGGCGGCCGGGGGGCCGCTTCATTGCGGTGCATCAGGATTCGCGGCATCCGGTGCGCCGCGTGCCTGACGATCGCCTGACGGCTGCGCGTTACCCGCCGAGTCCCGCGCAGCGACGGCACGCAATGCGCGTTCGAACCCGCTGCCTCGCACGTGCTGCGTGCATCGGCAGACTTTCGTGCACACGCTGTACTTTTAAGCGTAGACGCACGAATTTCGTGCATGACCTTGCGCGTTGTCGCCCTCTTTCAAAGCGCGTGCATTTCCCCGAAAAACCTCATCAAACACGCGGTTTTTATCACGCAAACGCTTGCCTTCGCGCGGCCGGAATCGTGCCTGTGCGATTCGGTATTTTCTAGTGTGTACGCTATTTAATTGCCGTGATATACAGACTCCAGTGCGCAGCGGAGCGTCCGCTCGCGTCGATCGGCCACCCATTCATCCGTCACATTCGAACAGGGGCAATCCCATGTCTACCGCACACCCGAGCGCCGCCGTTTCCCCCGACGACGCGCTGCACGGCAATCTCTATCGCAAGGTCACGCTGCGCCTGATTACCCTCTTCTGCCTGTGCTACTTCGCGGCCTATCTCGACCGCATCAACATCGGGCTCGCGAAACTCCAGATGCTCGACGCGCTGAAGTTCAGCGATACCGTGTACGGGCTCGGCGCCGGCCTGTTCTTCGCCGGCTACATCCTGTTCGAAGTCCCGAGCAACCTGGTGCTGCAACGCGTCGGCGCGAAGCTGTGGATCGCGCGGATCATGATCACGTGGGGCCTGCTGTCGGGCGCGACGATGTTCGTGCATACGCCGATGCAGTTCTACGTCGTGCGCTTCCTGCTCGGCGCGGCCGAGGCCGGCTTCCTGCCCGGCGTGCTGCTGTACCTGACGCAGTGGTATCCCGATGCGCGCCGCGCGCGGATCGTCGCGCTGTTCATGGTCGGGCTGCCGCTGTCGAGCATGATCGGCAGCCCGATCTCCGGGTGGATCATGCGCGCGTTCGACGGCACGCACGGGCTCGGCGGCTGGCAGTGGCTGTTCCTGCTCGAAGCGCTGCCGTCGGTGCTGCTCGGCTTCGCGGTGCTGCGCTGGCTGCCGAACAGCATCGAATCCGCACCGTGGCTGAACGCCGACGAGAAGCACGCGTTGCGCGCGAACCTCGACGCCGATCCGGCCGGCAACAAGAGCCATGCGCTCGGCAAGGCGTTCTCCGATCCGAAGGTATGGGCGCTCGGCCTGATCGACCTGTGCGTGCTGCTCGGCCTCTATGCGGTGAGCTTCTGGCTGCCGACGATCCTGCGCGACACGGGCGTGAAGGATGCGTATCACATCGGCTGGCTGATGGTGATCCCGAACGCCGCGGCCGTGCTCGCCACGCTGTACTGCGGCGCCAGTTCCGACCGCGCGCGCGAACGCCGCTGGCATATCGTCGTGCCGTTCATGGTGTCGGCCGTCGCGCTGGCGATCGCAGCCTCGTCGTCGCACGGCACGTTCGGCACGGTGCTGCTGTTCTCGCTGATCAACGCGGGCGCGGCCGCCGCGATGCCGGTCGTCTGGGCACTGCCGTCGACGTTCCTGAAGGGCTCGGCCGCCGCCGGCGGGATCGCGTTCGCGTGCTCGATCGCCAACCTCGGCGGGTTCGGCAGCACCTACTTCATCGGCTGGCTGCGCGACACGTTCCATTCGCAAAGCGCGGGGCTGTACGGTTTCGCCGCGTGCATGGTGGTCGGCTGCGCCCTCGCGCTCGCCTATCCGGCCCGGCTCGTGAACCGCTGACACAGCGCGTCGCGCAGGCGACGCGGTGAACTGACCGAACCCCAGCCGCCTGCCGCACCGCGTCTGCTTCCGGTGCGGCGGCGTGACCCCTGACGACTGAAGGATTCCGATGAGCCAACCCACCCATACCCGTATCCGCATGTTC
>NZ_JAAGPH010000197.1:0-11159 GCF_017104705.1 Burkholderia sp. Se-20373
CCGCGTCGAACGCGACGAGCGGCCAGCCGCGTCGCGCGCACAGCGTGCGCAGCGCGCGGGCATGCGACTTGTCGGCGAGCGTGGCCACGAGCGCGGGTTCGGCGGCCGGGTAAAGCATCAGCGCCGCGCGGATCGCGGCATCGAGTTGCGCGGCCGTCACGCCCGCACGAAAACCGATGCCGAGTGCGACACGCATCATGCGCCGCCGCCGAGCGCGGCCCGTACCGCGGGGTCGTCGGCGAACGCCGCGACGCGGCCGATCACGACGATCGCCGGCGAACCGATGCCGGTCGTGCCGATGCGTTCGACGAGCGTATCGAGCGTCGCGAGCACGTGGCGTTGCTCAGGGCGCGTCGCATTCTCGATTGCGGCGCACGGCGTCTCGCCGGGCAGGCCGCCATCGCGCAGCGCGGCGGCGATCGCGTCGAGCCGGCGGATGCCCATGTAGATGACCATCGTCATGCGCGTGGCCGCGAGCGCGCGCCAGTCGGGTTCGTCGGCGCCCGCGCCGTGGCCCGTGACGAAGATCACGCCCTGCGCGTCGCCGCGCTGCGTGACCGGGATGCCGATTGCGGCCGGCGCGGCGATGCCCGCGGTGACGCCGTTCACGACCTCGACCGGGAATCCCGCCGCGCCGAGCGCGGCCAGCTCCTCGCCGCCGCGGCCGAACACGAACGGATCGCCGCCCTTGAGCCGCGCGACGCTGCGGCCCGCGCGCAGATGCGCGAGCATCGCGGCGACGATCGTCTCCTGCGGCGTCGACGCATGACCGCCGCGCTTGCCGACGTGCTCGATGTGCGCATCGGCGCGCGCATGGCGCAGCACGTCGGGATTCACGAGATCGTCGACGAGCAGCACGTCCGCCGCGCCGATCGCGTGGACGGCCTTGAGCGTCAGCAGGTCGGCGTCGCCGGGGCCGGCGCCGACGAGCCACGCGCGGCTCATCGGGCGCGGCACGGCGCGCACCGTGTCGTTACAGTGGAAAAGGGCAGGCAGGCGGCACAGGGGCGGCCAGCGGACAGGTATGCCATGACGGATCGAACGAAGCCCGCGCGGGCGCGGGCGAAATGCGCACCTTGTCCGTCCCCCGCGGATCGGGCGTTCGGCGAGCGTCGGGCTCGCCCCTTGCGTCGGCCGGTATCCGGGCTGGCCGCTTGCCAGGCCGCAGCCTTCCCGCCCGGCTGACGGGCAGTGGCATCGTGGGCGGCCTGGGCGCGTGCGCGGTCAAGCGCGTCGCGCGGGCGGCGTACCGTTGCGGGGACAGCACAGGCCGGGCGGTGGTCCGCCTCCTGTTTCCCGTTTAACTGCACGCGCGGAATGCGCATGCGGGCACCGAACGCGGCGCATACGATAGCACAGCGCACAGCGGGCACGGCGCCGGCGAACCGGGCCCGTATCCGTTCGGCACTCGATCCGGCGGCGATGCGTTGCCCAGCCGTAATATTGGTGTGCGATCCTCTGGCCGACGCCGCAACCAAGGCGCGGGCTTCGGGGCGCCGGTCGCACGAGGCTGACGAAATCCATACCAAAATCGCCTCGCTCTGCCGGACCTGCAGGGCGATGGCCACTACATCGCAAAGCGCCGCGCCTATGCCGAACGTACGCAGGTGGACAATCTCCCATGGGGCCGGCCATGCACTCGCGATCGGCGTGCTGGTCGTTTCGGCGGGATTGGCGTTCGCGGCATGGCCGCAGATCACGAAGATCGTGCTGGCGCGATCGGTTGCCGCGCTGGGCATGCAAGTCGTGCAGCGGATCGACGTCGTGTTCGATTCGGCGGCCAGGACGCTCGCCGACGTGGATGCCTCGCCGTACGCGGCCTGCTCGCCCCAGGATCGGCGCCTGTTGCGCTCGGCTTCCGTGCAGTCGAAGTACATCAAGGACGTCGGACGCCTGTCGGGCCCCGATCTGCTCTGCACGACGATGCTGGGCGTGCTGCCCAGGCCCTTTGCTCCGAAGCGGCAGCCATTCCGGCTGACCGAAGCGATGTCGGCCTTCTGGACGGTGCCGTTGTTGTCGAGCCCCGACACGCTGGGGCTGGTGGTCGCCGGGAGGAGGGCGAACCTGCTGATGGATCTGGACGCCTTCAGGGTGCCGCCGCCGCCGGGTCTGCACTACGTGATCGAACTCAAGGACCACCCGGCCGCGCTCGTCATCGGACTCGACAAGCGCGGCGTCCCGGGGTACGTCGACGCCGGCCAGGTGCCGGGGTTTCGGGACGGCAAACCATTCTGCTCGGCCCGGGTGCCGCTGTGCGCCATCGTCGTCGTGACGCCGCAGGCGCTCGCGAGCGCCTGCGGCGCGCCGCCTGGCTGCTGGGGATCGCCGCCGGCGCGGCGGGCTGCTGCCTGGGGCTCGGCGCGCTGATGCTGCACCGACGCTGGGCCGCGCTTTCGGCCCAGATGCGTCGAGCGCTGGCAAACGGGCAATTCGTCCTGCGCTATCAGCCGATCGTTGCGCTGGGCGCGCCACCGCGGATCGTCTCCGCCGAAGCGCTGATCCGCTGGACCGACGGGCCAGCCGCCCCCGACGTGTTCATTGCCGAGGCCGAACGCACGGGCATGATCGTCGACGTCACGGCGTTCGTCGTGCGCACGGTCCTGCGGGAGATGCGCGTGCTGTTCGACAGCAGGCCGGACTTTTGCGTCACCCTCAACGTCAGCGCGCCCGAATTGCGGGACGGCAGCCTGATGGCGACGCTGAACAGCTGCTGGCCGGCCGGATTGTCGCGCCGGCATGTCGGCATCGAACTGACCGAACGGTCGACCGTGGAACTGCCGGAAATCGTGCCGGCACTGCGGCAATTACGCGCGCTCGGGCATCCCGTCTACATCGACGATTTTGGCACCGGCTACTCCAGCCTGAGCCTGCTGCAGCATCTTCCGATCGACTACATCAAGGTCGACCGTTCGCTGCTGCCGGTCGCGCCGCGGCATGACGGCACTTCGTTCATTCCGGAGATCCTGGCGATTGCCCGCCGGCTCGGGGCCGGACTGGTGTTCGAGGGCGTCGAGACCCGTGAGCAGGCGGACATGCTCGACATCCCCGGGCAGTCGATCCGTGCGCAGGGCTGGTATTTCGGGCGTCCCGATACCGTCGAAGCGCTGCGCCACGCGATCGCCGAGCAGTCGCCGGGAGCCGGCTGAGCCGCTGGTCCGGAAAGCCGGCCGCGACGTGCGCTCGCACGGGCTCGCGGGCCGTCGTCTTGACGCTCTCGGCCGGCCCGCCTACACTCGCACGCGTTTTGGTGCTCGCGCGTGCCGCTCCGGCGCGCGCAGTTAAACGGGAAACAGGGAGCCTGCCTGCACCGCAGTCGAGCCAACCTGTGCTGCCCCCGCAACGGTAAGCGAACGCGTCGTGCCCGGCACGACGCAGCGCCGCTTCGCCGCATGCCTGCCGCATGCGGACGACCGCCACTGGATGCCGCGCATCCGGGAAGGCGAAGCGGCGTGTTCGTCAGCCCGGATACCGGCCAGGACGTTGGATCCAGCGCCGCGGGGAGGCGGCGCATCGTCCACGGCCGCAGTACGCCCAGACGTCCGAACGTTTCCCGCTTCCTCCGCCGAACCGTCCGCGGCATGCACGCGCCGGCGCGGCGTGCGACAGGCGGCGCGGGCAGGGCACGCGGCAGCCGTGTTGGCATTCACCCTGTCGACCGTTCGCAAGGGAGCATCATGCTCGACTCGTTCTTCCGCCTGTTCAACGACAGCCCGTCCGGGCTGCGCGGAAAAATCGTCGCGATCTATTCGCTGCTCGCCGCGTTCAACGTCGCCGCGTGGATCTGGGCCTTCGTCGCGTTTCGCGACCAGCCCGTGCTGCTGGGCACCGCGCTGCTCGCGTACGTGTTCGGGCTGCGCCACGCGGTCGATGCCGACCATATCGCCGCGATCGACAACGTCACGCGCAAGCTGATGCAGGGCGGCCGCAGCCCGCTCGGCGCGGGCCTGTTCTTCTCGCTCGGCCACTCGTCCGTGGTGATCGTGATGTCGGTGGCGGTCGCGCTGACCGCGGCGTCGCTCGCGCGCTTCGAGAGCGTGAAGACCTGGGGCGGCGTGATCAGCACGAGCGTGTCGGCATTCTTCCTGCTGGTGCTCGCGGCCGCCAACCTGCTGATCCTGATCTCCGTGTACCGCACGTTTCGCGCGGCCCGCCGCGGCGAGGCGATCGTCGATGCCGATCTCGACATGCTGATGAACCAGCGTGGCGTGCTCGCGCGCCTGTTCCGGCCGCTGTTCCGCCTCGTGTCGCGCAGCTGGCACCTGTATCCGGTCGGCTTCCTGTTCGGCCTCGGCTTCGATACCGCGACCGAGATCGCGCTGTTCGGCATTTCCGCGACGCAGGTGCAGGGCGGCATGTCGTTCTGGTCGGTGATGGTGCTGCCGGCGCTGTTCACCGCGGGCATGACGCTCGTCGACACGACCGACGGCATCCTGATGATGGGCGCGTACCGCTGGGCGTACGTGCGGCCGATCCGCAAGATCTACTACAACATGACGATCACGTTCGTGTCGGTGCTGGTCGCCGCGCTGATCGGCGGCATCGAGGTGCTCGCGCTCCTCGCCGACAAACTCTCGCTGCAGGGCCCCGTCTGGGCATTCTCGACGCTGGTCGCCTCGCATTTCGGGATGCTCGGCTACGTCGTGATCGGCCTGTTCCTCGCGTGCTGGATCGTATCGGCCGCGATCTATCGGCTCAAACGCTACGACGAGATCGACGTGACGCTCTCGGCCTGACCCCCTCATTCGACACAGGACCTACCATGACCCTACGCAAGCTTCCCGTCACGATCGTCACGGGCTTTCTCGGCAGCGGCAAGACGACGCTGATGCGCCACATCCTGCAGCACGCCGAAGGCCGCCGCATCGCGGTGATCGTCAACGAATTCGGCGAGCTCGGCATCGACGGCGAAATCCTCAAGGGCTGCGGCATCGGCTGCGAGGATGCCGACGGCGCGCAGGGCGAAGCGGCGGGCCAGCTGTACGAACTCGCGAACGGCTGTCTGTGCTGCACCGTGCAGGAAGAGTTCTATCCGGTGATGGAAGCGCTCGTCGAGCGCCGCGCGGACATCGACCACGTGCTGATCGAGACGTCGGGCCTCGCGCTGCCGAAGCCGCTCGTGCAGGCGTTCAACTGGCCGACGATCCGCAACAGCTTCACGGTCGATGCGGTCGTGACGGTGGTCGACGGGCCGGCGGCCGCGAGCGGCCAGTTCGCGGAAAACCCGCAAGCCGTCGACGCGCAGCGCCGCGCCGATCCGAACCTCGACCACGAATCGCCGCTGCACGAGCTGTTCGCCGATCAACTGTCGTCCGCCGATCTCGTGATCGTGAACAAGGCCGATCTCGTCGGCGACGCGGAATTCGCGCAGATCGAAACCGCGATCCGCGACGAAATCCCGCCGCAGGTGAAGATCGTGCGCGCGACGCGCGGCGAGCTCGATCTGGCGATGCTGCTCGGCCTCGAATCGGCATCGGAAGACACGATCCACCTGCGTCACGACCATCACGGCTCGGCCGACGACGGCGATCACGATCACCATCACGACGATTTCGACTCGGTGGTCGTGTCGGGTGACGCCGGTACGCGCGAAGCGACGATCGCCGCGCTGCAGCGTGTCGTCGAAGCGCACACGATCTACCGCGCGAAGGGCTTCGCCGCGCTGCCCGGCGCACCGATGCGGCTCGTGATCCAGGGCGTCGGCCGCCGCTTCGACAGCTATTTCGACCGTCGCTGGCAGGACGGCGAAACGCGCGCGAGCCGCTTCGTGCTGATCGGCGAGGATCTCGACGCGGCCGCGCTGCAACGCGCGTTCGACGCCGCGTGCGCGGCCGAGCCGCAACAGGCGTAACGCACGATGCATCTGCTGCGCACCACGCCGGGCGGCTTCGTCGACGATACGCAGGGCGTCGTCCGGATCGACCAGCAACCGGCCGACATCGTGATCCTCAGTTCGGCCGACACGACGCTGTCGCTGCTCGCGAGCGTCGTGCCGCATCTGCCGGCCGGCTTCCCGAGCGTGCGGCTCGCGAACGTCACGTTCCTGCGGCAGCCGGCGTCGGTCGATTTCTACGTCGACGACGTGCTGCAGCACGCGAAGTCGGTCGTGATCGATCATCTCGGCGGCGAGGCGTACTGGCCGTACGGGATCGAGCAGGCCGTGTCGCTCGCGTCGAAGCGCGGGCAGTCGCTCGCGATGTTCTCGGGCGACCTGCAGGAAGACCCGAACCTCGTCGCGAAGAGCACCGTCGCGCCCGACCTGTGCCGGCTCTGGTGGCGCTACCTGCGTGAAGGCGGCGTGCACAACGCCGAGGCGCTGCTGCGCAGCATCGCATTCCACACGCTCGGGTTCGGCGACGAACCCGAGTTGCCGCGCCCGCTGCCGGCCGCCGCGCTGTATCACCCGGCCCGCGACCGCGCGAGCGTCGACGACTGGCGGTCGCGCTGGACGCCCGGCGCGCCCGTCGTCGCGATCCTGTTCTATCGCGCGCACTGGCAGGCCGCGAACACGGCCGTGTTCGATGCGCTGGCCGATGCGCTCATCGACGCAGGGCTGAATCCGCTGCCGATCGCGGTCACGTCGCTGAAGGACGCGGTGAGCCGCGAAGTCATCACGCAGCTCTGCGACACGCACGACGTCGCGCTCGTGCTGAACACGACCGCGTTCGCGGCCGGCGCGATCGACAGCCCCGAGCACGACGTGCTCGCCGGCGACGCGCCGGTATTGCAGGTGATCCTGTCCGGCGGCAATCGCGACGCGTGGGTGGCCGACAACCAGGGCCTGCATGCGCGCGACATCGCGATGCACATCGCGCTGCCCGAGGTCGACGGCCGCATCGTCACGCGCGCGGTGAGCTTCAAGGGGCTCGCGTACCGCTGCCCGCACACCGAGGTCGACGTCGTGCGCTACCAGCCGGATGCCGAGCGGATCGCGTTCGTCGCGGCGCTTGCGCGCGGCTGGTGCCGGCTGCGCACGCTCGATAACGCCGACAAGCGCGTCGCGCTGATTCTCGCGAATTATCCGCAAAGCGAAGGGCGGATCGGCAACGGCGTCGGGCTCGACACGCCGGCGTCCGCGCTGCGCGTGCTCGCGGCGCTGCGCGACGCGGGCTACGCGGTGGCCGATCTGCCGCCCGACGGCGACGCGCTGATCGCGCGGCTCACCGAAGGCGTGACCAACGATGCGGCCGTGCATGCGTTGCGCCCCGCATTCCAGAGCTTCCCGCTGGCCGACTACGTCGCGCGTTTCGCGCGGTTGCCGACGGCCGTGCGCGACGCGCTGAACGAACGCTGGGGCCCGCCCGAAGCGGACCCGACGCTGCGGCAAGGGCGCTTCACGATCGCGGGCTGGCGCGCGGGCAACGTGTTCGTCGGCATCCAGCCGTCGCGCTCGCGCGGCGAGAACGACTACGCGAGCTACCACGACGCGGATCTCGTGCCGCCGCATGCGTATCTCGCGTTCTATTTCTGGCTGCGCGATGCGTACCGCATCGACGCGGTCATCCATCTCGGCAAGCACGGCAACCTCGAATGGCTGCCGGGCAAGAGCGTCGCGCTGTCCGACGCGTGCTGGCCCGACCTGACGCTCGGGCCGCTGCCGCACCTGTACCCGTTCATCGTCAACGATCCGGGCGAGGGCAGCCAGGCGAAGCGCCGCGCGCAGGCGGTGATCATCGATCACCTGATGCCGCCGCTCACGCGCGCGGAAAACTACGGCCCGCTGCAGGATCTCGAGCGGCAGGTCGACGAATACTACGAAGCGCTGATGGTCGATGCGCGGCGCGCGAAGCTGCTGCGCAAGACGATCCTCGCGACGATCGCCGAGCATCGTCTGCATGACGAACTGAGCGTGTCGCCGCCGCGCGATACGGACGACGAGGACGCGCTGCTCACGCGCGTCGACGCATGGCTGTGCGAACTGAAGGAAGCGCAGATTCGCGACGGGCTGCATGTGTTCGGCGAGTCGCCGGCCGAGCGTCAGCGGCGCGACACGCTGCTCGCGCTCGCGCGCTTTCCGGTCGGCGACGGCAAGGGCGCACGCGCCGGGCTGATCGGTGCGCTGGCGCGCGATCTCGCGCTCGGCGACGATTTCGATCCGCTCGCGGCCGACTGGGCCGCGCCCTGGGTTGGCCCGCGTCCGGCGATCCTGCAGGCGCTCGACACATCGCCGTGGCGCCACGCGGGCGACACGCGCGAGCGGCTCGAACGGCTCGCGCAACAATGGCTCGACGGGCTGTGCGCAGCGGATGGCGGCGACACCGGCACGGACTCGACACCGCCCGGCGATTGGCCGCACACGCTCGCGGTGATCGAGCGCGTTCGCGCGACGCTGCTGCCCGCGCTCGACGCGTGCGGCGGCGAGGAAATGCGCCAGCTGCTGCGCGGGCTCGACGGCCGCTTCGTGCCGCCGGGGCCGAGCGGCTCGCCGTCGCGCGGCCGCCCCGACGTGCTGCCGACCGGACGCAATTTCTATTCGGTCGATACCCGCGCGGTGCCGACGCAGGCCGCGTGGTCGCTCGGCCTGAAATCCGCGCAGCAACTGATCGAGCGCCATCTGCAGGATCACGGCGACTATCCGCGCGCGATCGGCCTGTCGGTCTGGGGCACGGCGACGATGCGCACGGGCGGCGACGACATCGCGCAGGCGCTCGCGCTGCTCGGCGTGCGGCCGAAATGGGCGCACGGCAGCCATCGCGTGACCGACTTCGAGATCCTGCCGATCGAGATCTTCGACCGGCCGCGCATCGACGTGACGCTGCGCGTGTCGGGCTTTTTCCGCGACGCGTTCCCGAACCTGATGCACCTGTTCGACGCGGCCGTGCAGGCGGTGGCCGCGCTCGACGAGCCCGAGGAGCTGAACCCGGTCCGCGCGCGCATCGAGCGCGAACGCGAGAAATGGGTCGCGCAGGGCGTGGCGCCGGACGAAGCGCGACGCCGTGCCGGCTGGCGCGTATTCGGCGCGCGGCCGGGCAGCTACGGCGCGGGCCTGCAGGACCTGATCGACCAGCGCCGCTGGCAGACCGACGCCGATCTCGCCGATGCGTACCGCCAGTGGGGCGGCCATGCGTATGCGCAGAACAGCGCGGGCGACGCCGCGGCCGACGTGTTCGGCGAGCGGCTCGCGACGATCGACGTCGTCGTGCAGAACCAGGACAGCCGCGAGCACGACATCCTCGATTCGAACGACTACTACCAGTTCCAGGGCGGGATGACGGCCGCCGTGCGGCACCTGTCCGGGCAGCAGCCGAGCATCTATCACGGCGACCATGCGAACCCGGTCGCGCCGAAGATGCGCACGCTGCGCGAGGAAATCGCGCGCGTGATCCGCTCGCGTGTCGTCAACCCGAAATGGCTCGACGGCGTGAAGCGTCATGGCTACAAGGGCGCGGCCGAGCTGGCCGCGACGGTCGACTACCTGTACGGCTATGACGCGACCGCGCGCGTGCTGTCCGACCATCAATACGCGCTCGTCGCCGACGCGTACCTGTTCGACGACGCCACCCGCGCGTTCCTCGAACGCCACAACCCGAAGGCGCTGCACGGCATCTGCGAACGCTTCGTCGAGGCGATGCAGCGCGGCCTTTGGCAGCAGCCGGGCGACTATCGCGAGCGGATCGAAGCGGTCTGGCTCGCGAGCGAACAACTCCAGGAAGGGGGACGGCGATGACCGATCCGACGACGCACCGCGCGCGCGCGGTTTTTCCGTTTGCGGCGCTCGTCGCGCAGGATGCGCTGCAGCAGGCGCTGCTGCTCGCCGCGATCGACCCGTCGCTGGGCGGCGTGCTCGTGAGCGGGCCGCGCGGCACCGCGAAATCGACCGCAGCGCGCGGCCTTGCGGAGCTGTTGCCCGAAGGGCAGTTCGTCACGCTGCCGCTGTCGGCGAGCGACGAGCAGGTGACGGGTACGCTCGACCTCGCGCATGCACTCGCTGAAAACGGCGTGCGCTTCCGGCCGGGCCTGCTCGCGCGCGCCCATCTCGGCGTGCTGTACGTCGACGAAGTGAACCTGCTCGCCGACGGTCTCGTCGACACGCTGCTCGACGTCGCCGCGAGCGGCGTGAACATCGTCGAGCGCGATGGCGTGTCGCACGCGCACGATGCGCGCTTCGTGCTGATCGGGACGATGAATCCGGAGGAGGGTGAACTGCGTCCGCAGTTGCTCGACCGCTTCGGTTTGATGGTCGAGCTGGAGAACTGCTTCGACGCCGCGCAGCGCGAGCGGATCGTGAAGGCGCGGCTTGCATTCGATCTCGATCCGGATGCATTCCGCGCACGTCATGCGTCCGCGCAACGCGCACTCGGCGACCGGATTCACGCGGCCCGCGCACGGCTCGCGGCGCTCGATTTCGACGATGCCGTCCATGCGCGCGTCAGCGCGCTGTGCATCGACGCAGCCGTCGACGGGCTGCGTGCCGATCTCGTGATGCTGCGCGCGGCGCGTGCGCTCGCTGCGCTGGAGCAGGCCGATGCGGTAACGGTGTCGCATGTCGAGCGCGTGGCCAACGCGGTGCTGCGGCATCGTCGTCACACGGCCACACCGCCATCGTCCGGCGCGCCGCAGCAAAAGGACGACCGTGACCGTCGTCCTTCGCCCGACGCACGCGATCGCCCCAACGATTCACCGGGTGCCGCGCAAAGCGACGCCGCGTCATCGCAGGGCGACTGGGGCTACCTGCCGCCCGAGCCGGCCGGGCTGCGCAACGTGAAAAGCGTGGTGCCGCTGCCGCTAAAAAAACGCTGAGCCATCGAGCCGGCGCCGCCGCGAACACCGTTCGCGGTCCTCGATGGCAATCAGGCGCAGCCGCGCGCGTGCCGGGCACGGTGCGCGCGGGCACGGCCGTGGCGTGGCCGGCGACGCTCGCCGCGAAGCGCGGCGGCCCGCTGCATCGCGACCATCTGCGTTTCCGCCAACGGGCCGGCGCGCCGCACGCACTGCATTGCTTCGTGCTCGACTGTTCGGCGTCGATGCTGTCGCACGAGCGGCTCGCACTGGCGAAGGGGCTGATCGTCGCGTATTTCGACCAGGCCGCGCGCGACCGTGTCGAAACCGCGCTGATCTGTTTCGGCGGCAAGGGCGCCGCGCGGCGCTTCGGCCCGGCCGTGCCGCGCTGGTGGAATGCGCGCTGGCTCGAACCGGTCGAAGGCGGCGGGATCGGAAGAGCA
>NZ_JAAGPH010000018.1:0-76502 GCF_017104705.1 Burkholderia sp. Se-20373
GGCCGCCGCGCAGAAGGCGTGGCGCACGCTGCCGAGCGCCGAACGCGCCGCCTACCTGCACCGCTTCGCCGACGCGCTGACCGCGCGCGCGCCCGAGATCGGCGCGGCGCTCGCGCAGGAATCCGGCAAGAGCGTCGAGGACGCGTCGAACGAAGCCGTCTACGCGGGCCAGATCACGCGCTACCACGCCGAGTGGGCGCGCCGGATCGAGGGCGAGATCATCCCGAGCGACACGCCCGACGAGAACCTGTTCCTGCAGCGCGAGCCGATCGGCGTCGTCGCGTGCCTGATCCCGTTCAACTACCCGGTCTACACGCTGCTGCGCAAGGTCGCGCCCGCGCTGATCGCCGGCAACACCGTGGTCGTGCGGCCGAGCAACCACACGCCGGTGTCCGCGTTCGAGATCGCGAAAGCCGCCGACGATGCCGGCTTCCCGCCGGGCGTCGTCAACATCCTGACGATGGACCACGCGACGGCCGAAGCACTGTGCACGCATCCGGCCGTCGGCATGATCACGCTGACCGGCAGCGTGAACGCAGGCCGCAAGGTGCTCGACTACTGCAAGGCGAACATCGCGAAGCCGTCGCTCGAACTCGGCGGCAAGACGCCCGCGATCATCGAGCCCGACGCCGACCTCGAACGCGCGGCCGCCGCACTCGTCGCATCGAAGACGACGCACTGCGGCCAGCTCTGCACGGCCATCGAACGCGTGTACGTGCACGACAGCGTGCACGACCGCTTCGTCGCGCTGCTGAAGGAGAAGATGGCGGCCGTGCGTATCGGCGACCGTGCGGAAGACACGTCGCGGATGGGCCCGCTCGTCAGCGCATCGGCGCGCGCGCACATCCACGGGATGGTCGAATGCGCGATCGCGGCCGGCGCGACGCTCGAAACCGGCGGTGCGATTCCGGCCGGCCCCGGCTTCTTCTATCCGGCCACGCTGCTGACGAACTGCCGGCAGGACATGGAGATCGTGCAGGAGGAAACCTTCGGCCCGATCATGCCCGTGCTGCGCTACACGACGATCGACGAAGCGATCGGGTTCGCGAACGACCATCAGTTCGGCCTGTCGTCGGTGCTCTACACCGAGCGCTACCGCACCGCGATGACCGTCGCGAACGCGATCGAAGCCGGCGAGCTGTACGTGAACCGCACGCCGGCCGATCCGTACCAGGGCTTCCACGCCGGCTGGAAGCGCTCGGGCCTCGGCGGCGACGACGGCAAGCACGGGATGCTCGAATTCACGCAGACGCGCCTCGTCGTCATGAAGTACTGACGCCGTCACGCCAAACGCACCGTTTCCGGCGCGCGCACCCAGACACCACGCCGCGCGCGCCGCCCCCTGACTCAACCACAACATAAAAAATCTGCAGGCCTCCGCCTTAAGGATGCCTGATGGAGGAAGACATCATGCCGACCCAACCGTCGACACCCGCCGCGTCGCTCGCGTTGCAGGACCAAGCGCTTGACGCCCGCGCGTCGCAGCATTCCCGCGCGCAACGCTACCTGCAACTGCTGCTGCTCGTGATCGCCGCGGGCGCGATCTACCCGATGCTGTATCTGCGTCAGGTGTACCAGCCGACGATGCTGCAGTTCTTCCGTATCGACGACGTGCAGCTCGGCTACCTGTATTCGTCGCTCGGCACGATCTTCCTGATCAGCTATTTGCCGAGCGGCTGGCTCGCCGACCGCCTGTCGCCGCGCTGGCTGATCTGCTTCTCGCTGCTCGCAACGGGCGCGCTCGGGCTCGTCTACGCGACCGGGCCGTCGTTCGACCTGCTGGTGCTGATCTTCGGCGGCTGGGGGCTGACCACCGGCCTCACGTTCTGGGCCGCCGTAATCAAGCGCGTGAACATGATCGCGGGCCCCGACGAACAGGGCCGCTTCTTCGGCCTGCTCGACGGCGGCCGCGGCCTCGTCGAGGCACTGCTCGCGACGATCGCGATCACGCTGTTCGCGTACGTGACACAGGCGCGCGGCGGCACTGACGCAGCCGGCTTCAAGCTCGTCGTCCACCTGTACGCGTTCTTCTGCATCGCGCTCGGCGTGTTGCTCGCGCTGGTGAAGGATCCGTCGAACACGGGCGGCCGTGCCGCGGCCACGAAGCGCACCCACGGCAACGTGCTGACCGACCTGAAGACGCTCGCGGCGATCCCCGAGCTGTGGCTCGTCGCCGCGATCGTGTTCTGCGGCTACCAGGTGTTCTGGGCGACCTACAGCTTCTCCGCGTACCTGCACGAAGGCAACTTCGGGCTCAGCGCGACGGCGGCCGGCTTCATCACGACGCTCAAGCTGTGGATGCGCCCCGTCGGCGGCATCGGCGGCGGCTTCCTCGGCGACCGCGTATCGAAGGTGTCCGTGCTGTTCTGGGCGCTGGTGCTCGCCGCGCTGTCGCTGGTCGGGCTGATCGCGGCACCGGCACACAGCCCGCAGGCGATGCTCGTCGTGCTCGTGCTGTTCATCGGCATCCTCACCTACGCGATCCGCGGCCTGTACTGGTCGCTGCTCGACGACTGCAAGGTGCCGACGCATTGCGCGGGCCTCGCGATCGGCCTGATCTCGGTGCTCGGCTATTCGCCCGACGTGTTCGTGCCGCTGATCAACGGCTACGTGACGCAGACCTACCCGGGCGCGCACGGCTACCAGCTCTATTTCGGCTATATCGCGGCCATCGCGCTCTGCGGCGCGGGCGCCGCCGCATTCCTCAAGTACCGCCTCAACCGCATCCAGGAGTCCGCATGAAGATCGTTTCGCTCGAAACCCATATCGTCGCCGTGCCGCCGCCGCATGTCGGCGGGATGTACTGGATCTTCGTGAAACTGAAGACCGACGACGGCATCGAAGGCGTCGGCGAAATCTACTCGGCGACGTTCGGCCCGAAGGCCATGGCGCCGATCATCGACGACGTGTTCGAACGCCATCTGCTGAACCGCGATCCGCACCACGTCGAACGGCTGTTCCGCCAGGCTTACTCGAGCGGCTTCACGCAGCGGCCCGATCTCACGATGATGGGCGTCGTCAGCGGCCTCGAGATGGCGTGCTGGGACATCATCGGCAAGGCTGCGGCCAAGCCCGTGTACGAACTGCTCGGCGGCAGGATCCACGAGCGGCTGCGCTCGTACACGTACCTGTACCCGAAGAACGCGAAGGGCGAATACGACTACGACGATCCCGACCTCGCCGCCGAATGCGCGGCCGAGAACGTGAAGCTCGGCTTCACGGCCGTCAAGTTCGATCCGGCCGGCCCGTACACCGCTTACTCGGGCCACCAGCTGTCGCTCGACGTGCTCGATCGCTGCGAACTGTTCTGCCGCCGCGTGCGCGAAGCCGTCGGCAGCAAGGCCGATCTGCTGTTCGGCACGCACGGGCAGATGGTGCCGTCGTCGGCGATCCGGCTCGCGAAGCGGCTCGAGAAATACGACCCGCTGTGGTTCGAGGAGCCGGTGCCTCCCGGCCAGGAAGAAGCGATCGCGCAAGTCGCGAAGCACACGTCGATTCCGATCGCGACCGGCGAGCGCCTGACGACCAAGTACGAATTCCACAAGCTGCTGCAGGCGGGCGGCGCATCGATCCTGCAACTGAACGTCGCGCGCGTGGGCGGCCTGCTCGAAGCGAAGAAGATCGCGACGCTCGCCGAAGTGCACTACGCGCAGATCGCGCCGCACCTGTACAACGGCCCGGTGGGCGCGGCCGCGAGCATCCAGCTCGCGACCTGCACGCCGAACTTCCTGATCCAGGAAAGCATCATGACGTGGGGCGGTTTCCACGCGGAGGTCGTGAAGACGCCGATCCGCTGGGAAGACGGCTACATCATCCCGTCGAACGAACCGGGCCTCGGCATCGAGCTCGACATGGACGTCGTGAAGCGCCACACGCCGTACACCGGCGAACGACTGCACCTGCAGATGGGCGAGCACCCCGTCGACGTGAAGGATCTCGCGCCCGCGAAGGGCTGAGCGCAAAGGACACACATGAGCTACGACTACATCATCGTCGGCGCGGGCTCGGCCGGCTGCATCCTCGCGAACCGCCTGAGCGAATCGGGCCGGCACTCGGTGCTGCTGCTCGAAGCGGGCGAACGCGACGCGTCGTTCTGGTTCAAGGTGCCGGTCGGCTTCACGAAGACCTACTACAACCGCCGCTACAACTGGATGTACTACAGCGAGCCCGAGGCGCAGCTCGCCGACCGCAAGCTGTACTGCCCGCGCGGCAAGGTGGTCGGCGGATCGGGTTCGATCAACGCGATGGTCTACGTGCGCGGCCAGCGCAGCGACTACAACGACTGGGCGAACGCCGGCAATCCGGGCTGGGCGTACGACGACGTGCTGCCGTACTTCCGCAAGCTCGAAACGCATGCGGCCGGCGCGACCGATCCGCAGCATCATGGCTCGACCGGGCCGATCCACATCACGTCGATGAAGGCCGACGTGCATCCGATCGTCCACGAATTCCTGAAGGGCTGCGGGCAACTGAACCTGCCGCGCACCGACGATTTCAACGGCGCGCGGTTCGAAGGCGCGGGCATCTACGACCTGAACACGAAAAACGGCGAGCGCTGCTCCAGCAGCTTCGCGTACCTGCGCCCCGCGCTGGGCCGCGCGAACCTCACGCTGCGCTCGGGCGTGCTCGTGCGGCGCGTGACGTTCGACGGCACGCGCGCGACCGGCGTGGTCGTCGCGGGCGAACACGGCGACGAGACGCTCGTCGCCGCGCGCGAGGTGATCCTCGCGGCCGGCGCGGTCGATACGCCGAAGCTGCTGCAACTGTCGGGCGTCGGCGATCCGTCGCTGCTCGCGCGCCGGCGCGTGCCGCTCGTGCATGCGCTGCCGGCCGTCGGCCGCAACCTGCAGGACCACCTGTGCGTGAGCTTCTACTTCAAGGCGAACCGGCCGACGCTGAACGACGAAATGGGCACGCTCATCGGCAAGATGAAGCTCGGCTTGCGCTACCTGCTGACGAAGCGCGGCCCGCTCGCGATGAGCGTGAACCAGGCGGGCGGCTTCTTCCGCGGCACGGAAGGAGCGCCGGAGCCGAACCTCCAGCTCTACTTCAACCCGTTGTCGTACCGGATCCCGAAGAGCGACCGCGCGAGCATCAAGCCCGAGCCTTATTCGGGTTTCCTGATCGCGTTCAACCCGTGCCGGCCGACGAGCCGCGGCACGATCGAGATCGCGTCGAACCGCGCGGAAGATGCCGCGAAGATCCACATCAACGCGCTGACCACGCAGAAGGATCTCGACGAGGCCGTGCAGGGCAGCAAGGTGATCCGTGCGCTGATGCGCGCGCCGGCGCTGAAGTCGATGACCGTCGAGGAAATCTCGCCGGGGCCGCAGGTCGATTCCGACGCAGCGATGCTGCAGTACTTCCGCGAGCAGTCGGGTTCGATCTACCACCTGTGCGGCTCGTGCGCGATGGGGCCGGACGCGGCGACGTCGGTGGTCGATGCGTCGCTGCGCGTGCACGGGCTGCAGGCGCTGCGGATCGTCGATGCGTCGGTGTTCCCGAACATCACGTCGGGCAACATCAACGCGCCGACGATGATGGTCGCGGAGAAAGGCGCGGACCTGATCCTGGCGGATGCGCTGCGCGGCGACATGATGGGCACGCAGGCCGGCGAACGGGAAACCGTCGCACACTGAAACGGTGGCCGCCGTGTTTTCCCGGGTGCCGCGAATGCGGCACGCCGTTTGCTCGCACGCAAACCGGAAGGAGAACGCGATGACCACGCATCTCGGGCAACCCGGCCGGCCGCGCGGCCTCGCCGGGTGGATCGTCGGCCGCATCATGCGCCGCCACAACCGGCCGCACAACGCGTGGACGCTGTCGCTGGTCGCGAACGGCGACCGCGAGCGGGCACGCGAAGTCGGGTTCGGCCCAATCACCCCATACGCAGCGTGCAGCCGCCATGCAACCTTCTGCGGATAGGCAGCATCGCGGTCGATGAACGGCGCATCGATCCATCCGCCCCTCGCATTGCCCGTCGCTTCCCGCCCGTCGTCGATTGTTGCCCGTCGAACAACATGATGTGTGCGCGCCCGGTGCTTCCGCCTTTCATCCCCCTGACTACAATCCTTCTTACGCCCGGTTGAAAGGCGAGCGAAGCGAAACGCGCGAAATTCGTGGTCGTGCTCGTGCACCGCACCCTGCAGTGCGACTTACCCCACTTGATGAATAGGACTATTGATGATGAGCGAAACCACCCGCAATGTTCAGCCGGTTATCTCCGACCTCGGCAAGCCAGGTTCAGGCGAACTCGTGCCGTCCCGCTACGCCGTTCGCGTGGGTGACGTCGACGTCGTGCTGATCAGCGACGGCATTCTGCCGCTGCCGACCTCCACCATGTCCACCAACGTGAGCGAAGCGGACCGCAATGCCTGGTTCGACGGCCGTTTCCTGCAACGCGACATGTTCGACTGGGCGCTGAACATCGCGCTCGTGCGCAGCGGCGAACGCCTGATCCTGATCGACTCCGGCGTGGGCGACGGCTTCGAATACTTCACGCGCGCCGGGAAGTCGGTGATGCGTCTGGAATCGGCCGGCATCGACTTGTCCGCGCTTACCGATATCGTGATTACCCATATGCACATGGATCACGTCGGCGGGCTGAACGTCGACGGCGTCAAGGCCAAGCTGCGCCCGGACGTGCGCATTCACGTGTCGGCCGCGGAAGTGGCGTTCTGGAAAAATCCGGACTTCAGCAAGACGGTGATGCCGGAAACGGTGCCGCCGGCCCTCCGCAAGGCGGCCGAGAAGTTCGTGACGCTCTACGGCGAAAACATCGTCCAGTTCGACCAGACCGTGGAAGTCGCCGCAGGCGTGTCGGCGCGCGTGACGGGCGGGCACACGCCCGGGCACTGCGTCGTGGACATCGCGTCGAACGGCGAGAAGCTGACGTTCGCGGGCGATGCGATCTTCGAAGTCAACTTCGATCATCCCGAGTGGCAAAACGGCTTCGAGCACGATCCTGAAACGGCTGCCGCCGTGCGTATCGCGCTGTTCAATGAAGCCGCCGAGACCGGCGCGCTGCTGGCCGCCGCGCACGTCGCGTTTCCGTCCATCGGTCATATCGCCAGGAACGGTGATGGATTCCGGTTCGTGCCGGTTCTGTGGGATTACTGATCACGGATCGGCGCTCGACGATCACGACGAAACCGCCGCGTGTCCACGAGACTCGCGGCGGTTTTTCGTGGACGATAAAGTGTCATCGCCGTGGCGCCGGAAAAAGCACGCCGCCCGTCGCGGCGTGCCGTTCTTCATGCTGCCGTCAATTCACGCTCGTACGCTTCTCCACGAACCGCCGGACATAATCGTCCGCCGGCCGCGACAGGATATCGTCCGGCGTCCCGACCTGCACGAGCGTGCCGTCCCGCAAAATCGCGATGCGATCACCGATCCGCAGCGCTTCGTCGAGATCGTGCGTGATGAACACGATCGTCTTCGCGAGCGTCGCCTGCAGCTCGAGTAGCTGATCCTGCATCTCGGTACGAATCAGCGGATCGAGCGCGGAAAACGCCTCGTCCATCAACAGCACGTCGGTATCGGCCGCCAGCGCGCGCGCGAGCCCCACGCGCTGCCGCATCCCGCCCGACAGCTCGTCCGGGTAATGATCGCCATAGCCGTCGAGCCCGACCTTCGTCAGCCAGTTGCGCGCGGCCTCGGCCGCATCGTGCCGCTTCTCGCCGCGCGTGCGCAGCGCATACGCGGCGTTGTCGAGCACGGTCTGGTGCGGCAGCAGCCCGAAGTTCTGGAACACCATGCTGACCTTGAAGCGGCGCAGCTCGCGCAGCCCGTGCGCGTCGAGCTTGATCACGTCGTTGCCGTCGATCACGATCTCGCCGGCCGTCGGCTCGATCAGCCGGTTGAAGTGCCGCACGAGCGTCGATTTCCCGGAACCCGACAGCCCCATGATCACGAAGATCTCGCCCGACTCGATGCCGAGGCTCACGTCGTTGAGCCCGACGTTGCAGCCCGTTTCGGCCAGCACGTCGGCCTTGCGCTTGCCCGAGCGCAGCAGGTCGAGCACGCGCGCATGCGCGGCCTGCGGCCCGAACAGCTTGTACACGTGTTTGACGTCGATGGTCGCCATGTCTGTCTCCGTTCCTATGCCCGCGACGACTGCGTCGCCTGATTCGAATCGACGCCCGCCGACTGAGCCTTGCGCGGCAGCCGGTACGGCACGCGCGACGCGCCCTTCTGCCGGCGCTGCTGCGCGAGCCGCCGCCGGGCGCGGCGCTCCTGGCCGAAGCCCTGGCTGATCCGGTCGATCACGATCGCGAGAATCACGATCGCGAGGCCGGCCTGCGTGCCCTTGCCGACGTCGAGCGTCTGGATGCCCGCGAGCACGTCCTCGCCGAGCCCGCGCGAGCCGATCATCGACGCGATCACGACCATCGACAGCGCCATCATCGTCGTCTGGTTGATGCCGGCCATGATGCTCGGCCGTGCGAGCGGCAACTGCACGTTGACGAGCAATTGCCAGCGCGTCGTGCCGAATGCGCGCGCGGCTTCCGTCACGTCCGGATCGACCTGGCGGATGCCGAGATCGGTCAGGCGGATCAGCGGCGGCAGCGCATAGATGATCGTCGCGAGGATCGCGGGCACCTTGCCGAGGCCGAACAGCATCAGCACCGGGATCAGGTACACGAAGCTCGGCAGCGTCTGCATCACGTCGAGCACGGGCAGCAGCATCCGCCGCAGCCACGCGCTGCGCGACGCGAGGATGCCGACCGGCACGCCGATCGCGACCGACAGCACCGTCGCGACGAGCATCAGCGCGAGCGTCTGCATCAGCTTGTCCCACAGGCCGAAGCAGCCGATCGCGTAAAGCAGCAGCATGAAGAGCGCGCCGAGGCCGATGCGGCGCGTCGCATTCCACGCGATCGCGCCGACGACCAGCAGCACGAGCCACGGCGGCGCCACGCGCAGCGCGCCTTCGAGCGGCACGAGCAGGTAGCGCAGCACCAGCACGCTGAAGTGATGGAAGCCGTCGCCGTATTGCGCGACGAACGTCTCGAGCGCGCTGTTCACCCAGTCGGCGATCGACAGGTGCAGAAAGAAGCCGTTCATGTTGATTCTCCGTCGCGCCGCGAAGGCGCGTGACGGCGGCGGCGGGCGCGGGCCCGCCGCCGCGCGCAGGTTACGCGCCCTTCAAGCTGCCGGCGATCTTCTGCGCGACGTCGGCCGGCACCCACTGCTTCCACATGTCCTGGCGGGTCTTCAGGAACTGCGTGGCCATCGCCGCGCCGTCGATCTTCTTCGTGGTCATCTCGAGGATCGTCTGGTTCAGGAAATCCATCGGGAAACGCACCTTGCCGAACACGCCGACGAGATCGGGGTTCGCCTCGGCGAACGGCTTCGACACGCCGACCGTCAGCCGCGACACCATGTACGACGACGCGCACTGGTGCGTGCTGCTCTCGTCGCGCAACGTCTTCCAGCAGGCTTCGTTATAGGCCGGCATCTTCAGCGCGGTGAACTTGTATTTCGCCATCAGCGCGGCTGGGCCCCAGTAATAGAACACGATCGGCGCGCCGCGCTGGTACGCGGACGCGATCGCCGCGTCGAGCGCCGCGCCGGTGCCGGGGTGGAAGTTCGTGTACGACTGGTCGAGCTTCAGCACGCGCAAGAGGCGCGTGTTCACGCGCTCGCAGTCCCAGCCCGTCGGGCAGTTCAGGAAGCGGCCCTTGTCGGGTTCCTCCTCGTCGGCGAACACCTGCTTGTACTTCGGCAGATCGTCGACCGACACGAGCCCCGGCGCGACCGGCTTGATGTTGCGCGCCGGATCGCCCTTCACCACGTAGTCGGGCACGAACCAGCCTTCCGTCGTGCCGCCCGGCAGCGTGTCGCCGATCAGCTTCACGGCGCCCGACGACACGGCCTTCGCGGTGATCTCGCTGCGCCCCGTCCACTGCTCGGCCCAGATCTGCAGGTCGTTGCGCGCGAGCGCCGTTTCGGTGGCGGCCGTGCTGCCCGGCACGACGTCCGTCTTGCAGCCGTAGCCCTTCTCCATGATCTGCCGCAGCACCTCGGTCGCGAACGACCCGCTTTCCCATGTGATGCCCGCGAAATGGACCGTCTTGCCGTCGGTGCACGCGCCGCCGGCCGCATGGGCGGCGGGCGCGGACAGGATCGCCGCGGCGGCGAGAAGGACCGTTTTCAGTCGTCGAATCTGCATGGTGGGTCGTCTCCAAATCGAATCTGTTGTTTGTGCGTCGCGGCATGCGCGGCGACCGGCGAAGCGTGAACGCATCCACGTCCGGTCAGCCTGCATGTTTCAGCCGCCAATTTGTTTAGGGAAACGAGTAATTCCGATCATTGCAATCGGCGGCGTCGATCGATCCTCCGGCACCCCTGCCAGGCCCGCCGGACGGGCCTTTCAGCCGATTTTCCGAGTCCGGTCGCGGCTCCGCTCGGGCTATGTCGCGCCCCCGTTCGGCCGTTGCCGGACCGGCGTTGAACCACGACGCCGCACCGGCCGTTTCGACTGTCGAAACGGCCTGTCGCGCCCCCATTGGCGAACCCGATCCCATCCATCGAAATTACTCGCTTTCGATTCCTTTTCGGCTTGGGAAGAATGCGCGGTGTCATCGGAGGAGACACGACCCGACGCTGCCGGTTGCCGCGCCGCCGCGCGTTGCGCGAACCGGCGCCGCACGCGTTGCATCGGGTCGCCCCGGATGACGGGGCGCGCCACGCCGGGCGCGCCCACGACAACCGATACCAGCTGGATATCCCGGAGATCTCTCAATGAAAAAGACCCTGACGGCGCTCGCCGTAACGGCAACCTTCGCGGCCCCCGTGTTCGCGCAAAGCAGCGTCACGCTGTACGGCGTGATCGACGAAGGCCTGAACTACACGAACAACGTCGGCACCGGCCACGTCTACGAGATGGCGAGCGGCTACGCGCAGGGCAGCCGCTGGGGCCTGAAGGGCAGCGAGGATCTCGGCGGCGGCATGAAGGCGATCTTCCAGCTCGAGAACGGCTTCGACGTGAACAGCGGCCGGCTCAACCAGGGCGGCCGCATGTTCGGCCGCCAGGCGTACGTCGGCCTGAGCCAGGCGCAGTACGGCACGCTGACGTTCGGCCGCCAGTACGACTCCGTCGTCGACTATCTCGCGCCGACCACGGCCAACGGCAACTGGGGCGGCTACCTGCTTGCCCACCCGTTCGACAACGACAACACCGACAACTCGTTCCGCCTCGACAACACGGTGAAGTACGCGAGCCCGAACTTCGGCGGCTTCCAGTTCGGCGGTGCATACAGCTTCAGCAACAGCACGAACTTCTCGGACAACCGCGCGTACAGCTTCGGCGCGCAGTACCAGAACAACGGCCTGCTGATCGGTGCCGCGTACCTGCAGGCGAACCATCCGGGCAACGGCTCGGCCGGCGCGATCACCGCGAACGACGCGAGCTACATCGCCGAGCGCATGCGCGTGTTCGGCGCGGGCATCAACTACACGTTCGGCCCGGCGACGGTCGGCTTCGCGTACACGAACTCGAACTACAAGAACCCGACCGGCAACGGCTACCTCGGCACGCCGGGCGCGATCATCGCCCCGGGCGCGACGGTCAGCGCGATCAAGTACCAGAACTTCGAGGTGAACGGTTCGTACCAGGTCACGCCGGCGTTTATGGTCGGTGCGCAGTACGTGCTGTCGCTCGAGAAGTACGACGCATCGACCGGCAACGCGAAGCCGAAGATCCACTCGGCCGGGCTGATGGCCGACTACAACCTGTCGAAGCGCACCGACGTGTACGTGCAGGCCGCGTACCAGCACATCGCCGGCGACAAGACCAACTCGATCCTCGACAACGCGTTCATCCCCGGTACCGACGCGCCGTCGTCGACGTCGAACCAGGTGGCCGTGCGCGTCGCGCTGCGCCACAAATTCTGATGTAACCCGGTTCTCCGTTCTTCACGCGACACCCGCGCGGGTCTGCCCGAGGTGTCTTTGCCCGCCCGCAAGCGCAAGCCTGCCGGCGGGTTTTTTCATGGGCGCCGTCAGCGTGACCCGCCGATGTTGCCGGAATCGGCAAAAAGCGCCCGCTCGTCCCGTCAACCGTGACAGGTCAACGAACGACCATCCGCCGATACACTGTGAACCTCCGCGACGGCCGCCATCCCCATGATCCTCGATGTCCGCAGTCGCCTTCATTGCGCACGGCCTGCCGCCCGCACCGCGCGCTTGCCGTCCATCCCCGAAGGAGTGTCACTTGAAGCACTGGCGCCGCGCGCTGTTCACCTTCGCCGCCGGCCTCCTGGCCGCCGCGGCTTCCCATGCCCGCCCGATCTGCACCGTCGTCGCCGACGCCGCCACCGGCCAACTGCTCGTGCAGCAAGGCAACTGCGCGATCCGCGTGACGCCGGCGTCGACGTTCAAGGTCGCCATCAGCCTGATGGGCTTCGATGCGGGCGTCCTGAAGGACGCGCACTCCCCAACGCTCGACTTCCATGCCGGCTACCCCGACTGGGGCGGCGCACCGTGGCGCGCGCCGACCGACCCGGCGCGCTGGATGAAGCTGTCGATCTTCTGGTACTCGCAGCAGGTCACGCAGGCGCTCGGGCAGGCGCGCTTCCAGCAGTACACGAACGCATTCGGCTACGGCAACGCGGACGTGACCAGCCAGCAGGGCGAACTGAACGGTGTGATGGGCGCATGGGTCAACGCGTCGCTGCGCATCTCGCCGCTCGAGCAGGTCGCCTTCATGCGCAAGATCGCGAACCGGACGCTGCCTGTCAGCGCGCACGCGTACGACATGACCGAGCGCATCACGCTGATCGACACGCAGCCCGACGGCTGGATCGTGCATGGCAAGACGGGCACCGGGTCGCCGGGGCGCAAGTACGATGCGTCGCACGCGTACGGCTGGTTCGTCGGCTGGGCGGCCAAGGGGCCGCGCAAGGTCGCGTTCGCGTACCTGATCCAGGACGACGAGCGGCAGACGCCGAACGCCGGCCTGCGCGCACGCGATACGTTCCTGGCGACGCTGCCGGCCCTCGCCGAACCGGGCAGTCCGCAATGAGCACCGGCCCGCGCAACGCGCGGATCGACCTGCTGCGCGGTGTGTCGATCGTGCTCGTCCTGCTGCACCACTTCAACATCCCCTACTCGCTGCGCGACACGGCGCTCGCACGCGTATTCGGCTGGGATGCCGTGCATGCGATCGCGCGCAACGGCAACTACGGCGTGACGATGTTCTTCGTGATCTCCGGCTACCTGATCACGTCGAATGCGCGCCGCCGCTGGGGCAGCCTCGGCGCGGTCGACGTGCGTGCGTTCTACGTGTCGCGTATCGCGCGCATCGTCCCGTGCCTGCTCCTGCTGCTCGCGCTCGTCAATGGGCTCGCGGCGGCCGGCGTGCCGATCTTCCAGAACCATGCGCCGGAAGGCATCGCCGTGTCGTTCTGGCGCGTGAATCTCGCGTCGCTGACGTTCTGGATGAACGTGCTGATCGGTGCGTACGGGTGGGTCAACTACGCACTCGGCGTGCTGTGGTCGCTGTCGGTCGAAGAGGTGTTCTACCTGTCGTTTCCGCTGCTGTGCATCGCGTTGCGCCGCGATGCGCGGCTGGTCGCGTTCTGGGTGGTCATCGCCGCGATCGGGCCCGTGTACCGCTTCACGCACGCCGGCGACGAGGGCGGGTTCCTGTATGCGTACTTCGCGTCGTTCGACGGCATCGCGATCGGATGCTGCACCGCGCTGCTGGCCGAGCACGTGAACGGGCAGCGGCTGGCCGCGCCGTTCGTGCAGTGGCCCGTCGCGGCGGCCATGGCCGCGCTCTATCTGGCCTGGCCGATCGCGGAAAGCCATGTCGTCGGCGTCACCGCGATGGCGCTCGGCACGGCCGTGCTGCTGATCGGCGCGCACGTCGACGGCGAGCGCGCGCAGGGCCGCCTGCTCGCGCCGCTGGGCCGCGCCGGCAAGCTGAGCTACGAGCTGTACCTGTTCCACCTGATCGTGCTCGGCGGGCTGCGCACGTTCTGGCCGCCGTCTGCCACCCATGGCGACACGAAGCTGCTGTTGCTGATGGCATATCTGGTGTTGTCGGCGGCGCTGAGCGCGGCGATCGCGCGCGGCTATGCGACACCGCTCGACCGCTTCATCAAGCGCGTCGCGTCGCGGCCTTCAACGCGCGTGCCGGACGGCGCGCGCTTCTAGCGTGTCATCGGCAATCGCTGCCGGATAGCCGGGACAAGAAAAAATCGGCCAGGGCCCGGCCCGCATCGCTCGACGATACCGGCCGGCCTGACCGCAAGCCCCGCGTACAGACGGTCGACCTCGTCGATCAGTCGAGATAATCCGCGTATTCCTTGCGCGTATAGCTGCCGAGCGTCTGCCACGGCAACGTCTCGCGCCGCGCGGCCGGCGCCGGTGTCAGCGTCAGCTTGCGCACGACACGGCCGTCGGCGCTCCGGTATTCGACCGACAGCGGCGCCTGCAGCGTCTCGCTCCACAGGATCCGGTTCACGCCGCGCGCGCCGGGCGTATCGACCGCCTGCTCGTACCAGCGGGTGCCGGGCACGTCGCCGCGCTTCGCCACCGCGAGCCGCTTCAACTGCGACGGCGGCGTGACGTAGTACGCGTTGTCCCACGAGCCGTCGAAGCCCGTGGTTTCGTACTCGGCCGGCGGCACGCCGACGACCGTCCGGTTCGCCGCGTCCACGTACTCGATGCGCGCCGTCTTGCCGTCGTACGTCACGTGCCGCGCGGCTGCCTGGAAGTTGAAGTGCTTGTGGCCCGCGTGGGCGGCGTGGGCGGCGGCCGGCTGCACGCCGGCGCGACCGTCCGCGTCGTGATCATGGTCGTGATCGTCGCCATGACCGCCTGCCGCCGCGTCGGGCAGCACGCGTTCGACCCACACATGAGCGTCGCGCCGCACCATCCGTTCGCGATACAGCGTCGTGCGCGTCACGCCATCGGCCGACACCGTGCGGCTCTCGTGCACCAGCACCGCGTCGAGATCGGCCGCTGCAACGGCCGGCAGCGCAACCCACCCGCAGGCGAGCACGCAGAGAAGCTGACGTTTCATCGGGCGTTCCCGTTCCTCAAGGAGTCAACGGATTCAGAAACCGAACGCCGAGCGCACGAGACCGAACACCTTCGTGTTGTCGATCGTGCCCTTGAACGCCTTCGCGTCCGCGCCATCGGCGAACAGCATCACGTCGCCGCCGCCGTGCGTCTCCGAGCCCGCGCTGCCCATCCGTACACCGACTTCCTGCAAATAAGCCTCGTTCGTCGCGGTGGCCGAATCGACCGACGCGCGCACGTTCGGCCGGTTCGCGCCGTTGCCGAACACGAGCGTCGTGTAGGTGTTGCCGTCGGCGTCCTTGCTCGGCTGGCCGTCGCGATAGTTGCGGCTGATGTCGAGAATCGGGTTGCCGCGCTTCGAATAGCCGTTGATCGTCATCGTGTGGTCGTGGTCGGCCGTCACGACGATCAGCGTGTTCGACAGGTCGACCTTCGACAGCGCGACGCGGATCGCTTCGTCGAACGCCGCCGTGTCCTCCAGCGCACGCTTCGCGTTGGTGCCGTGCAGCGCGTGATCGATCCGGCCGCCCTCGACCATCAGGAAATAGCCGTTCGAATTCTTCGACAGCACGTCGATCGCCTTCGACGTCATCTCGGCGAGGCTCGGCTGCGTCGGCCCTTCACCCTTGCCCGCCACACGGTCGAGTTCGTACTCGAGGTGGCTCGTCGAACTGAAGAGACCGACCAGCTTGCCGTTGCCGGCCTGCGCGAGCTGATCGCGGGTCGCGACGACCGTGTAGCCCTTCGCCTTCATCTCGCCCAGCAGGTTGCGCCCGTCCGCGCGGCCGCGCTTGTTCGCCACCGGATCGAACGGCGTCCAGTGGTTGCGCCCGCCGCCCATCAGCACGTCGACGCCGTCGCCGAGCGCCGCGTTGTAGCCCGCGCCGCCCGGCGCCGCCTGCGCGGCGATGTCGTACTGCGCATCGCGATGGCAGATGTGCGAATAGGTCGCGGCGGGCGTCGCGTGCGTGAGTTCGGTCGTCGTGATCGCACCCACCGCCTTGCCGCGCGCCTTCGCGAGTTCCAGCAGCGTCGCGACCGGCTGGCCGTTGCCCGGCGCGCAGTTGTTGACGGTCTTGTTGCCGTTCGCGTCGTTGCCCGGCGCGACCGCACGCGTGTCGGACGACATCGACAGCACTTCGTTGTTCATCTTCACGCCGGTCATGTACGCGGCCATCGACGGTGCGCTGTCGGTCGTCTGCGCGTCGTTCGAGAAGGTCTTGACGCGCGCGGTGCGGGCCAGCTTCTCCATCGTCAGTTGTCCCGACTCGCCGACCTTGTAGATCCGGCTCGCCGTCACGGTCGTCGGCCCCATGCCGTCGCCGAGAAAGAAAATCACGTTCTTCGCCTGGCCGGCGGCCTGCGCCGCGCCGCACGCGAAACCCGCGACGGCCAGCGCCACCGCGATGCACTTGATGGTCGACATCCTGTATTCCCCTGTACCCGTATGGTCGGCGCTCACAGCTGCACCGCGTTGCGCACCAGCTCGAAGACCTTGTTGTTCTCGATCACGCCGTGGAACGCATCCGCGCCGCGGCCGATCGCCCCGAGGAACACATCGGTGCCGCCGTGCGTCTCGTTGCCCTTGTCCATGCGCACGACCGCCTCCTGGCGATAGTCGTCGGCACCCGTCACCGCGTCGGTGAGCGTCGTGCCCGCGCGGCTGCCCTGCACGCGGTTCTCGCCGTTGCCGAAGCCGATGATCGTGTACGGCGCGCCGTCCGCATCCTTCGCGACCGCGCCGGTCTGGTAGCTGCGCAGCACGCCGAGCACGCCGGGCTTGCCCGCCTCGGTCTTGCCGGTGCGCGCCGCATAACCGTTCAGCACCAGCGTGTGGTCGTGGTCGGCCGTGACGACGATCAGCGTGTTCTTCAGGTCGGGATCGGTCTTGCGCACCTTGTCGATCGTGGCCTTGATCGCGTTGTCGAACGCGACCGTGTCCTGCAGCGCGCGCTTCGCATTGGTGTCGTGCAGCGCGTGGTCGATCCGGCCGCCTTCGACCATCAGGAAATAGCCGTTCGGGTTCTTCTGCAGCACGTCGAGCGCGCGCGTCGCCATGTCGGCGAGGCTCGGCTCCTTCGTCGCGCCGCGATCGAGGTCGTAGCTCATGTGGCTCGACGAGAACAGGCCGACCAGCTTGCCGCCCTTCGTCGCGTCGGCGGCCAGCAGGTCGTCGCGGTTCTGCGCGACCGCATAGCCCTTCGCCTTCAGCTCGTTGACCAGGTTGCGGCCGTCGGTGCGCTTGCCGCCGCCGTCTTTCGGCACGAAGAATTGCGTGCCGCCGCCGAGCACGACGTCGACGCCGTCGCCCAGCGCGCCGTTGTAGCCCGCGCCGCCCGGCACGAGCTGCGCGGCGATGTCGTTCTCGGCGTCACGATGGCATACGTGCGCATACGTCGCCGCGGGCGTGGCGTGCGTGACGCGCGTGGTCGTCACGACACCGGTGGCCAGCCCCTGCGCCTTTGCGATCTCGAGCAGCGTTGCAGCCGATTTGCCGTTGTTCGCGCCGCAGTTGCCGGTGAGGCTCGCGGTCGGCTCGATCGCCTTCGTGTCGGGCGACATCGAGATCACTTCGTTGTTGGTCTTGACGCCGGTCATGTACGCCGACATCGACGGTGCGCTGTCCGTCACCTGCGCATCGTTGGAATAGGTCTTCACGAACGCGGTTTCGGGCAGCGTGTCGATCGTGAGCGCGCCGTCTTCACCGACCGCGTAGATGCGCGCGGCCGTCAGCGTCGTGATCCCCATGCCGTCGCCGAGGAAAAAGATCACGTTGCGCGCGGCCGCCTGCACGGGGCCGGGCGCCGTGCTGGTCGGGCCGTCGTCGCTGCCGCATCCGGCCAGTGCAAAGGCGCCCGCGCACAGCAGCGCCGCCAGTTTGATTCGATTCATGTTGCCAGCTCCCCCCGCCATTGATGCTTTCGAAATGAAAGGCGATGGTAGGAACCTGATGTGACGGCAATATGAATGGAAATTGGAAGGATTAGAAGGATTTATGAAAGGCGAAAGCGAGGCGCCACGAGCGAGCGCCCCTTGTGAGGCGACGTCATTCCGCGTGTTCGGCGGCGACGCTGCGCACGGTCACGATGCGCGCGGGCGGTATGTTTGCCCACACGATCCGGCTGTCGCAGGCAACAAATGCCGAGTCGCCGAGCGGATGACGGCCGGGCGGCCGCAGGTCGTACGTGAACTGGATCATCACACCGTCGGCCGACAGCACGCGATGGCACTGGTCGATGATGGCCGCCACGTCCTGGCGCGGCAGCGTGCGCAGCGGCAGGCACGACACGATCGCGTCGACGCGTGCATCGGTCGGCAGCAGCCGCTCGAGCTGCCGCGCATCGCCCGACACGATCGTGATGCCCGGAAAGCGTCGCCGCAGATGCTGGACGAACGCCGGCGATCGCTCGACCACGACGAGCCGCCGCGGCGCGACACCGCGTTCGAGCAACGCCGCGGTGATCGCGCCGGTGCCGCCGCCGAGCTCGACGACCAGCCCGTCGCCGTCCGGCACCGCGCCGGCCATTTCGCGCGCCAGCTGCCGCGAACTCGGGCACAACGCGCCCACCGCGGCCGGACGGCCGACCCACTCGCGCACGAACAGTGCCGAGACACGCCACGCGTTCGGCCACATCATCGGCGGCCCTCCGGCGCTTGCGCGGTCAGCGGCGGCGTGCCGATGACCGCGCGGAACGGGGCTACGGCGACACGGGTAAGGTTCATGCGCATCCTCCTCCTAAGCGAATCGGTCCGTCGCTGTACACGCGACGTGTCAATCGATTCTAGGAAACGCAAACTTAAGCTGACGTGAAGATTGACCCTGATTTGCCTGATCAATTCGTGCCGGATCAGCTGGCACGCGCCGGGTCAGCGGTCGATGCGCTGCTGGAAATGCGCCGGATAGCCCTCGCCGACGATCCCGATTTGCTGCAGTGCGGTCTCGATCGCGGCGAGATCGCCGGCGGTCGGCAGGCCCGCTCGTTCAACGCGTCGCACGTATCAGGCCGTTCGCGAACGGCAGGCCTTCGTCGTCCTCGTCGCGCCGCGAAATTTCGGCGAAGCCGGGCTGTGAATAGAACGCGCGGGCATCGCGATTGTCGGCATACACCTCCAGATCGAGCAGCGACGCATCGAACCAGATAGCCGACAGCGTGCGCAGGTCGGATGCCTCGTAGGCGCGAATCTCGATTGCCATGTTCTTGTGTTGTTCAACGCGTAGCGCACCGACGAACGTACCCCGGCACGTTCATCGATGCGTTACGCCGCGCGCGCTGCCCACAGCATCGCGCGCGGCACCGCATTACCGCAGGTTGGTCCTTGCCAGCTCGACGATCTCGTCGCCGCGCCCGCTCAGGATCGCGCGCAGCATGAACAGGCTGAAGCCCTTCGCATGCGCGAGTTCGATCTTCGGCGGCATCGCGAGCTCGTACTTCGACGTGACGACGTCGACGACCGCCGGCCCGTCATGCGCGAACGCCATGCGCAGCGCTTCCTCGACGTTCTCCGAGTGCTCGACGCGCACGCTGAAGATACCCGCGCCCTTCGCGATCGCCGCGAAGTCGGTCGGGCTCAGGTCGACGTTCGTGTCGAGATAGCCGGCCGCCTTCAGCTCCATCGACACGAAGCCGAGCAGGCTGTTGTTGTACACGACGATCTTGATCGGCAGCTTGAGCTGGCGCGCGGTCAGCAGATCGCCGAGCAGCATCGACAAGCCGCCGTCGCCTGACAACGACACCACCTGCCGCCCTGGATGCGCGCCCTGCGCGCCGAGCGCCTGCGGCATCGCGTTCGCCATCGAGCCGTGATTGAACGAGCCGTGCAACTGCCGCTTGCCGTTCATCGTCAGGTAGCGCGCGGCCCACAGCGTCGGCGTGCCGACGTCGGCCGTGAAGATCGCGTCTTCCGCCGCGACTTCGTCGACGATCTTCGTCAGGTATTGTGGATGGATCGCGCGGCCCGGCGGCTCGGCCACCGCGAGATCGTCGAGCCCCTTGCGCGCCGCCGCGTAGTGCTTCAACGCATTCTCGAGGAAACGCCGCTGCGTCTTGCGCGTCAAGCGCGGCAGCAGCGCCGCGATCGTTTCCTTCACGGTGCCGACGAGGCCGAGCGCGAGCGGCGCGCGATGGCCGAGTTGCGAGCCCTTCCAGTCGATCTGCGCAATCTTCGCGTTCGACGGATAGAACGGCCGGTACGGGAAATCCGTGCCGAGCATCAGCAGCGTGTCGCACGATTCCATCGCGTGATAGCCCGAGCTGAAGCCGATCAGCCCCGTCATCCCGACATCGAACGGGTTGTCCCACTCGACGAACTGCTTGCCGCGCAGCGCATGCACGACCGGCGCGCCGAGCGTGTCGGCCAGCGCGACCACCTCGTCGTGCGCGCCTTGCGTGCCGCTGCCGCACAGCAGCGTGACCGCGTCGGACGCATTGAGCAGCGCCGCGAGCCGGTCGAGATCGGCATCGGCCGGCAGGATCGACGGCGGCGCCGCTTCGCTCCACGCCGGCGCCTCTTCCGGGCCGTCGCCGAGCGCGATGTCGCCCGGCAGCACGATCACAGCAACGCCGCGCTCGTCGATCGCGGTGCGCATCGCGCGGGCGAGCACGCGCGGGAACTGCGACGCGTTCGTCACGAGCTCCGCGAAGTGGCTGCATTCGCGGAACAGCTCCTGCGGATGGGTTTCCTGGAAATAGCCGAGGCCGATCTCGGTCGACGGAATGTGCGCGGCGATCGCGAGCACCGGCTGGTGATTGCGGTGGCAGTCGTACAGCCCGTTGATCAGGTGCAGGTTGCCGGGGCCGCAACTGCCCGCGCACACCGCGAGCCGCCCGGTCGACGCGGCATCCGCGCCGGCCGCGAACGCGGCGCTTTCCTCGTGCCGCGTATGCATCCAGCGGATCGAGCCGATCTGGCTCAGGCTGAACGAGAGGCCGTTCAGGCTGTCGCCCGTCACGCCCCAGATGCGCTCGACGCCGGCTGCCGCCAGCGTCTTCGCCAGGTATTCCGCCATCGTCTGTTTGGCCATGCTGTCCTCGCTCGTTGATGGGTCGTCACACGAATGAATCGGCTGCGGTGGCCACCTGCGCCACCGAACGGACGAGCATACGCGATCGTTTCGCGCCGCGTCGTGAAGGTGCGATGCGCTGGCGCGCGGGTCGTTCGGTCCCTTTCGGCGGTGTCGGGCGACTGGCGCCGTTTCGTCGGCAAATGGACGGGTTGACCGGCATGCCAGGCGCAAGCCCGGCGCGCACTCGTCGACCACGCGTATTTACAACGGCAGCGCATGCGTCGACAGAATCTCCTTGAGCACCATGAACGAGCGCACCTGCCGCACCCCCGGCAGGTACAGCAGCTGTTCGGCGTGCAGCCGGTTGAAGCTGTCGTTGTCGCGCGTGCGCACCAGCATGAAGTAATCGAATTCGCCGGTCACGACGTGACACTCGACGCACCCCGACACTTTCTGCGCGGCCTTCTCGAACGCGGCGAACGCTTCGGGCGTCGAGCGATCCAGCACGAAGCCGATCACGACCAGCATCCCCGCACCGAGCGGCTTCGGGTCGAGCAACGCGACGATGCCGCGAATCAGCCCCATTTCCTTCAGCCGCTCGACGCGCCGCAGGCACGCCGGCGCGCTCAGCTTCACCTTCGCCGCAAGGCTCACGTTGGAAATCGACGCGTCCTGCTGCAGTTGCCGCAGGATCGCGCGGTCGATGCGATCGAGCGCCGGTGCGGCGTCGGCGGGCGATACGCCGCCTCGATCTAATTTCATTGCGTCATTCTCCTTCTTCACGAATCGAAATTGCTTATTGCATTCTCATATCGTCGATAACGTAGGCCGTCGCAATTGATTTCGCAAGCTCATTTCTCGCGCTTCTGCCTATCATTTTTCTGGTCGGAACACGGTCTCCCGGCCGCGCCCGAACGATTCCGTTTCCCGCCCTGTCCACCGCTTTCCGGAGCTCGCCGATGAACCTGCAACGTTTCCCCCGTTATCCGCTCACGTTCGGCCCGACGCCGATCCAGCCGCTCAAGCGCCTGAGCGAACACCTCGGCGGCAAGGTCGAGCTATATGCGAAGCGCGAGGACTGCAACAGCGGCCTCGCGTTCGGCGGCAACAAGACGCGCAAGCTCGAATACCTCGTCCCGGATGCGCTCGCGCAAGGCGCGGATACGCTCGTGTCGATCGGCGGCGTGCAGTCGAACCAGACGCGCCAGGTCGCGGCCGTCGCCGCGCATCTCGGGATGAAATGCGTGCTCGTGCAGGAGCACTGGGTCAACTACGACGATCCGGTGTACGACCGGGTCGGCAACATCCAGCTGTCGCGCATGATGGGCGCGGACGTGCGGCTCGTGTCCGACGGCTTCGACATCGGCATCCGCCGCAGCTGGGAAGAAGCGATGGAGAGCGTGCGGCAGGCGGGCGGCAAGCCTTACCCGATTCCGGCCGGCTGTTCCGAGCACCCGCTCGGCGGGCTCGGCTTCGTCGGCTTCGCGGAAGAAGTGCGTGCGCAGGAGGCGCAACTCGGCTTCAAGTTCGACTACATCGTCGTGTGCTCGGTCACGGGCAGCACGCAGGCGGGGATGGTCGTCGGCTTCGCGGCCGACGGGCGCGCCGACCGCGTGATCGGGATCGACGCGTCGGCCACGCCCGAGCGCACGCACGAACAGATCACGCGCATCGCGCGGCACACCGCCGAACTCGTCGATCTCGGCCGGCCGATCACCGCGGCGGACGTGGTGCTCGACACGCGCTACGCCGGCCCCGAATACGGGCTGCCGAACGACGGCACGCTCGACGCGATTCGCCTGTGCGCGCGGCTCGAGGGCATGCTGACGGATCCGGTCTACGAAGGGAAGTCGATGCACGGGATGATCGACAAGGTACGGCTCGGGGAATTCGAGCCGGGGTCGAAGGTGCTGTATGCGCATCTCGGCGGCGTGCCGGCGTTGAGTGCGTATAGCGAGATTTTCCGGAACGGTTGACGCATTCGAGATGAAACGCCGGTGCGCCACGGTCGCACGCCGGCGCCTGGATCACGGCGATCGCCCGGATCGCCGTTGCCGTTGCTGTTGCCCCTTACACGCCCGCCCTCCCGCACGCCATTTCTTCGGCTGCCCCAACCCTCGCTTTCTAGCCCCCCTCTCCGCTTGTGGCGAATCGTTCGCCTCGACGTCGAAACATTGCACGTCTTTCTAAAGACGAGTCCGACTCCGTCAATCGCCCATTCGGACAGCAATCCGGCTGATTCGTACACGTACTAATCCATTTGCACGGCATTTAGTAGGCGTTCTATTTAAATCAGGCCCCCGCTTCCCGAAAATTGACCCTGTCGAGTCGGCCGCAACGTTTCGCAAGCATTCGCCCTTCATCGCGCGAGGCGCGGATAGCCCCGTTGCAGCGCATCAGGTCGACCGGCACCCCAGGCAGCGTCTCCTTCCCCGGTGGCATTTCCCATGCAGTGGAAACAGCGGCCGCGCTCCGCTTCGGCCGAGCGTGCGGTTTCGCGTCGCGATAGAGATCGCCGTACGTGAGCGGCCCTTCGTAGCGGTAGCCGCTCGACCCTTGCGCATTGGCCGTGTTGACGAAGGACGTCATGTCGGCCGGAGCGTTCTGCAACTGGTACGTGTAGGTCTGCGCGGTGCCGTCGTTCACGAAGATCGATTGCGTCCCGCCGTTGCTCGCGCTGTAGTAGTAGTCGCCCAGATAGCGGTAGCCCTTCGCGCCTTCGTTGTTGACCAGCGTCAGGAAGCTCGCCTTGTCGGCCGCGACGGGCTGAGCCTCGTAACGCCACGTCAGCGTGCCGCCGCCCGAGCCGCCGGAACCGCCCGAACCACCGCCGCCGCCGCTTCCCGTCCCGCCCGAACCCGTGCCGCCGGTTCCACCGGTGCCGCCGTTGTTGCTCGTGCCCGATCCACCGGACGCCGCGGGCGAGGAGTCGTCGCCGCCGCAAGCGGTCAGCGCGAGACAGGTCAATGCGATCAGGGCAACGGCTTTCATCGGGTTCACCTCGGTGCAAAAAGGACGAACGACGCCGGCACGCGCGGATCACGCCGCGCGCACGGACAGTCAAGCATCACGAATCAGGAATCACGAAGCGGCCGGCGGCGCACCGCCGGCCCGCGAACGTCAGTTGACCTGGAGCTGGCCACCGCGGCCGAGGCCGCCCTTGACGTCCTGCGCCTTGTAGCTGCGCAGCGCAACGACCATCTTGTTGTACGCGTCGATGAACGCGACGACGGTCGCCTTGCCTTCCGGCGTCGACGAGAAGCCGGCGAGCGCGCCGCCCACGCCGCCGCCGAAGCCGCCCAGCGCCGCGCCGTAGTTGGTCGCCGTCGAGCTGCCTTCCGACGCCGCGATCTGCACGGCCGAGCGCACGTCGAACAGCGTCAGTGTGACGACCGATGCCTTCGTCTGCAGGTGGCCGGCCACCGCCGCGACCGCGCTGTTGCCGATCAGCCCGCCGATCATGCTGCCGATGCCGCCGATCGGCGAATCGTTGATGACGATCTGCGGTTCCATGTAATAGTCGGCCGCGACACGCTGGCCCTTCTGCTGCTTCGAGCCCGCACGGTATTCGCCCGAGTTGCGCTGCAACTGCGTGATGCGCGACAGGCGCGCGTCGCTCTTCTGGTTGCCGATCGACGTGATCACGAAGCAGTTCGACTGCTGCACGGCCAGGCGCAGCAGCGGGTCGATCGTCGTCATCTTGGTCGCGCTGCCGAACGGGCCCCACCAGTCGGCGTTGCGGCCGTCGTCGACGGCGATCGTGCCCAGCGGCGACGGGCAGCGCTGCAGCTGCGAATCGGCGCCGGCGCTCGCGCCGCCCGCGGCGGCACCGGTCACGCCCGCGTTCTGGCCGCCGGGCGTCACCACGCCGCCGCAGCCTGCCACGGACGCGCAAAGCGCTGCCACCAGCGCACCTTGAGTGAGACGTTGGGAAAGGTTGGTCTTCATGTCGTTGTCGATCGATTTAGAGTCGTTGTTCGGCTTATGTGTTCGTGCGAACTTCGATAAGCCCCCCGGCTGGCGCGCGATGGTGGTCTCCCCGCTGCTGCCCCCGTTGCTTCAGGCCCGGTCAGTAGTACCAGTACGTCTGCTGCCAGACGCCGTAGTACGGATAGCCCGAGTACCAGTAGCCGTAATAGCGGTCACGCCATTCCGTGCGCCATTTCCAGTCTTCTTCGTCTTCCTTCTTGGCCTTGCGCGCCAGATCGAGCAGCTTCTTCGACTCCTTGTCGCCGCGGCCGGCCGCGATCGACAGCCACTTCTCCGCTTCGCGCGCATCGGAGCCCATTTCCTCGAGGCCGAACAGGTAGAAACTGCCGAGCGCCTTCTGCGCCTGCAGGTCGCCACGCTCGGCGGCCTCGCGCATCCACTTGAGTGCCTGGTAGCTGTCCTGGCGCACGCCGTCACCGCGGAAATAGCGCAGGCCGAGGTCGTAGGCGGCCTTCGGCTGGGTCTTCGCGGTCTGCTTCAGCGCAGCGATGCGCGGGCTTTCCTGGTCTTCCGAATCGCCCCTCTTTTGATAGGAGACCTGATCTTTAGGACGATCGGAACAGCCGGTGTCGTCGCAGATCCGCACCGTGTTGCTGGTGAGGGACGGATCCTGCGCGCACGCGGCCAATAGCAACAGCAGCCCCGGTGCGATCAAACGGCGGTACATTGTTACTTTCCTCAGGTTTTATTGGCGCCGCAATTCTTCGAGCTATCCCACCCCCGCGAGCTCGCACCCGGCGGCGCGCGGCGCAACGGATACCATCCGCCGACGCCGACACGCACTCCAAGGCTCTCTCAGGTTCTCTCTTCGAATCGTTCCGTCACTGCTTTCTTGCTGTCGCTTTTCGCTGTTCCGGCTGGGGCCGGTATCGATCTCCAAACATGACGCGACAAACAATAGTGACGTGGTGAGCAATAATAATGAAGAAAAAAGGCATGTCAAGGTCATTCGCTTTTTCAAAGCTTGCATGACACGTCAGTTTTGATATGCTCACCCTCGCCAAAAACCCCTGGAGACCCCATCGAGATGTCCAACAGCGAGCAGGCCAACGTCGATCTGATCACCGCCAACAAGGTGCGCGACCTACTGAACCGGAACGGGATTCCGCCGCGAAGTCACAACACGACGATCGCGAACGTGCTCGGCCTGAGCTTCTCGGTCGTCACGCGTAAGATGAAAGGCCTGATCCCGTGGAACCTGTCGCAGTTGCAGGACATCGCGACGCACTTCGGCGTGCCGCCCGCGATCCTGCTCGACGACAAGGGCACGCAGCCGCCCGCCGCCGAGATGATCGACGCGACGCTCGTGATCGAGTCGCGGCGCTTTCGCTGCCGCGCCGCGATCTCGACCAAGGCCAGCAGCCAGAGCGAGACGGATTTCGTCGCGCTGCAGTGGCAGGGCGAATGGCTGATCACCGAGCGTCAGCACGCGCGCGAGGGCCGCACGTATCCGGTCGACGTCATCGAGCTGCGCTCGGCCCAACCGAACGTGTATGCGGCGCGCATCGCCGTGGTCGACGATTCGCAGGATGTCGCCGAAACGGTATGTGAATATTTCATCGAAAAAGGCGTGAACGCGATTCCGTACTTCGACGGCGCGGCGTTCCGCAAGGCACTGGAGGTGGAGGATTTCGACGGCTACATCCTCGACTGGATGCTCGGCGACCAGACCGCCGCCGAACTCGTGCGCGGCATCCGCTCGAGCGAGAACAGCGGCGCGCCGATCTTCCTGCTGACCGGCAAGATCTCGACCGGCGAAGCCAGCGAGGACGAGATCGCGCATATCGTGTCGCACTACAACGCGCGCTGCGAGGAAAAGCCGGTGCGCCTGCCGATCCTGTTCGCCGAAGTGGCGCGCGAACTGAAGATCACGCTGCCGGCAGCCACCGCCGCCGCCGCGAACTGAGACCACGACGACACATCACCACCGCACGACCGAGGGCAACCCATGCGAATCTCGACCATCTGGACCAAGCGCCTGCTGACGGCCTGCCTGCTCGGCATGGCCGCCGCGACCTGGGCCGCTTCGTCGTTCACGTTCACCGTCGACGGCAAGATCGACAAGCACAACCAGCAAGGCAAGACGGCGTACGTGTTTTCCGAGCAGGCGCTGATGGCGCTGCCGCAGCACACGATCGTCACGTCGACCAGCTGGACGCCGAAAGCGGCCTTCACCGGCCCGCGCCTGTCCGACATCCTGAAGACCGTCGGCGCGCACGGCACGCAGATCGAGTTCCGCTGCATCGACGAGTACACGTTCACGATTCCGGTGTCCGACGCCGATCGCTACGGCGTGATCCTCGCGCGGACGATGAACGGCAAGGTGCTCGGCAACGACAACTACGGCCCGCTGTGGATCATGTACCCGCGCGACCAGTATCCCGATGAACTGAAGACGCCGCTCGGCGAAGCCAAGTTCGCGTGGCAGATCATCGGCCTGACGGTGAAATGAAACGCCGGCGATGGAAAAATAGAAAAATCATCCTGGTCCTCGGCACGCTGTGGATCATGGGGTTCGCCGCGTGGGCGTTCCTGCTGTGGGACCTCCTCGCCACCTCGGTCAACGAGGGCGTGCTCGAAGGGCCGCGCGAAGGCGTGTTCTGGACCGCCGCGCAATACCGCAACGTCTATACGCGGTTCGACCGGCAACTGATCCTCTACGCGACGCACCAGGACGACGACTTCAATCACGTGCAGATGCAGCTCGACAGTCTGTCGGTGTCGTTCGGTTTTCTGCAGCGGCCGTCGGAGGTATCCGAATACTGGCTGCGCATCCCGCGCGCGCGCAACGAGATCGACGCGCTCGGCGAATTCATGACGCGCCTGAAGCGCGAAGTCCCGTTGCTGCGCGATTCGCCGCAAAGCGCGCAGCAGGTCATCGACGAGGTCAATGCGTACTGGCCGAAGGTCAACGGCCTCGCGAACTATTTCCGCGCGATCGAGATGGCGCAGCGCGACTTCACGTTCCATCAGCTGAAGGAAAAGCAGCGTGCGATCCTGATCCTCGGCATCGTGCTCGGCGTGATCCTGTGCGCGCTGTTCCTGCTGCTGTTCTATACGATGCGCACGCGTGACGACCTGCTCGAGCGGCAGGACGCGGCGCTCGACGCGGAACGCAAGGCGTCCGACCGCGCGTTCGAAATGATCGAGGCAAAGAACGCGTTCCTCGGGATGGTCAGCCACGAGTTGCGCACGCCGCTGCAGGCGATCTGCGGATCGGTCGAGATCCTGCTCGCGCGCCCTCAGTCGGAGGCGAACCTGAAGACGATCCGGCGGCTGCAGAATTCCGCGTTGTCGCTCGAGGCGCTCGTCAAGGATCTGACCGACTACATCAAGCTGCGCTCGACGAAGCGCCTCGCCGAACGGGAAACCGTCGGCATGGCGTCGCTGCTCGCCGAGGTGCTCGACCCGTTGCGCGAGAAGATCGCGGCCAAGCGGATCGCGATCGCGCAGCAGGTCGAGCCGCACGACCTCACGATCCGTTCGGATCGCAAGCTGCTGCGCCAGGTGCTGTCGAACCTGATCGAGAACTCGGTCAAGTACACGCTCGGCGGGTCGATCGACGTGTCGATCACACTCGCCGACGCGCCGGCCGGCCAGCAATTGAAGATCGCGGTGCGCGACACGGGCACCGGCATCGCGAAGTCGCACCTGTCGAAGATCTTCGAGCCGTTCTATCGCGCGAACGACGCGGTCGGGCTGCATGTGGACGGGATCGGCATGGGGCTCGCCGTCGTGCGCGAAATCGTGACGACGCTGCGCGGGCATGTGGACGTGCGCAGCGTCGTGGGCGAAGGCAGCGAGTTCGTCGTGACGCTGCCGGCCGAAGTGCCCGGCATCGACACCGCCGGCCACGCGGCCGGCGACGCGCTCGCGCTGCCGCACGCATCCGTGCACCGCGACTGGCGCGCGCTGGTGGTCGACGACGACGACAACGCGCGCGAAACGCTCGGTGCGATGCTGTCGGCGCTCGGCATCGACGCCGAGCTGTGCGGCAACGGGCAGGAAGGCGTCGCGCGCTTCGGCACGGGCCATTACGACATCGTCGTGATCGATCTCGAACTGCCGGACTTGAGCGGCTTCGAAGTCGCGCGGCGCATTCGCACGGTCGCGGTACCCGACGACCACGGCCGGCATCCGGCGATCCTCGGCGTCAGCGCATATGAATCGGCTGCGCTGCGCGAGAACAAGCAGGTATTCGACGCATTCTTGCCGAAGCCCGTCCACCTGCGCGAACTCGGCGCGCTCGTCGAGAAGCTGCTCGCCTGAGCCGGTGTGCCGGCGATGCGCCGCTTGTTGCCGCTTGTTGCGCTGGTTGCCGCTTACTCGCCGATCAGGTGCAGCACGATGTCGCGGCGGTGCGCCGCGCGGCGATGCTCGAACAGGTAAATCCCCTGCCACGTGCCGAGCACCATGCGCCCCTGCTCGACCGGAATCGACAATTGCACCTGCGTGAGCGCCGTGCGCAGATGCGCCGGCATGTCGTCGGTGCCTTCGGTGTCGTGCTCGTAGCGCGTGGCGTCCTCGGGCGCGAGCGTCGCGAAGTAGCGCTCGATGTCGCGCTGCACCGACGCATCGGCATTCTCCTGGATCAGCAGCGACGCCGAGGTATGGCGACAGAATACGGTGAGCAGGCCGGTACCGATGGCCTGCTGGTCGACGAACGCGCGCACCTGCGACGTGAATTCGACGAGGCCGCTGCCGCGCGTGTCGATACCGATATGCGTGATCGCCTGTTGCATCGTCGTGACCTCAGGCCAGCGCGGCGAAGCCGTCGGCTTCGATCTGCTTCGCGTCGGCGGGGCGCACGACGCGCGCGACTTCGACACCATCGCGCAGGAACACCAGGGTGGGCCACAGCTTCACGCCGAACGAGCGGCCGAGCGGGCGGCCCGGGCCATCCTCGATCTTCAGGTGCCGCACGGCGGGATGCGCGGAAAACGACGCGACGATCGCCGGTTGCGCGCCCGCGCAGATCCCGCACCAGTTCGCGCCGAATTCGATGACGGTCGGGCCGCCCAGTGCGTCGACTTCCGCGCGTGTCGGCGCGTTGGCGGTGTAGCGTTGCTCGGTATCCATCAGGCCCTCGTGTGCGTTGGCGGAACAGGGCCGCGCGTGCCCGTGTGACGCGGCGGGCGCGGCCTGCGATCTCTTACTGTAGCGGAAAAGCGCGCGCGATGCCGGGCGCTCCTGCCCGGCGCAAATGCCATTCCTGCCGCTCCGGAATGACACGACAAGAATCGGAGCGCCACGCCGTCGCGACAGGATCAGCATGCGGACTGATCCCTCAACGAAGGCACCGATCATGAACGCTCCGCATTGCGTCACCGAACCGAACATCCTCTATTTCGGCACGCCCGTCGTGCTGGTCAGCACGCTGAACGAAGACGGCACGGCCAATCTCGCGCCGATCTCGTCCGCGTTCTGGCTCGGCTGGCGCGGCGTGATCGGCATCGCCGCCAGTTCGCAGACCACCCGCAACCTGCTGCGCTCCGGCGAGTGCGTACTGAACCTGCCGTCGTCGGCACAGGCGCACGCGGTCGACCGGATCGCGCGCACGACGGGCACCTACCCGGTGCCGGACGGCAAGCGCGCGAAGGGCTACGTGTACGAACCCGACAAGTTCGGCACGGCCGGGCTCACCGAGGCGGTCTCGCAAACCGTCGCGCCGCCGCGCGCGCTCGAATGCCCGGTGCATATGGAAGCGGTCGTCGCGGCCACGCACGGGATCGGTGAGGAAACGCCCGACGTGCGTGGCCACATCCGCGTGTTCGAGTTGCGCATCCAGCGCGTGCACGTGCATCCCGACCTGCTGATGGATGGGCATGCGGACCGCATCGATCCGGACAAGTGGTCGCCGCTGATCATGAGTTTCCAGAAGTTCTACGGCCTTACGCCGCATCAGGTGCATGCATCGCGGCTGGCCGAGATTCCCGAGCGCGCGTATCGCAGCCCCGATATCGAGCGCTCGCGCGACGCGGGCGTGACGGCCGGCGCGGGGCGTTAGTGGCGTGGAGCACAATGGCCGGCACGTTGGGGCAACGACCGCGTATGCCTGAACCGCATCGTTGCCGCCGGACGATGGCGCGGCGCTGGCGTGGCGCACGGCCGGCGCGCAGAGGCCGATCGGATAAGATACGGCCGGCCATGCTCATTGGCCCCTGACCGAACCGACGGAGTGTTTTCAGTGATTCAACCGACCCCAGTATTCAAGGACAACCTCGCGCAACTGCCGGCCATCGACGGCGTCGCGCACATCGATCTCGTCGGCGCGAACGGCGACGTGGTCGCGACCATCGAGAACCAGCCGGGTAAGCAAGGCTCGCTCGCGGTGTACCACTACCTGAAGCAGGCATTCGGCACGCTCGACGCGAAAGCGGCCGAGCACGGCCTCGCGGTGTTCGCCGAACATACGGCCGACGCACGCAACCGCCCGGGCGCGCATCCGAACGTCGATCGCCTGCTGGCGATCGTCGACGGCGGCGAAGCGCTGCGGATCGACGTCGTCGCGAAGGGCTGAGGCGTCGGCGGCACGCGGGTACGCTGCCGGCCGGTGCGCGCGATCGTGACACGCGGGCGAAAACCCGCGATCATCGCGCCCGTATCCCTTTTTCCGGAGACAGCCTGCGTGTGCCGTTTCGTTGCGTTGCAGTTTGCCCGCCGCCTTGCTTCGATCGTTTCGATCGCGGCCGTTGCATGTGCCGCGTTCGGCGGCACGGCATCGGCCGAAACGCTGCGTACGACCTCCGATATCTCGGGCGCGTCACTGGTACCGCTCGGCGTGCTGCCGCACTCGCCGGAGAACGGTTCGCTCGCCCCGTTCTGCACGCAATACCGCGCAAAGACGACCACCGCGGCCGGCCGCGAAGTCGCGAAACGCGACTGGATCGTGACTTCAGAAGCACCGCTCGGCCGCTACACGGCCGTCACGTTCGCGAGCGGATTCAGCGCCGGCACGAGCGCGATCTGTTTCGCACGCAACGGGAACGTCGGCGTGTTCGACGGCACGACGCTCGTCGCGCTCGGCTACACGGCGCGCAAGGCGGGCTGGCAACTCGGCACGGCCGATCGGCTGGAAAGCGGCGCGCTGCTGGTCTGGGGCGGCGACGGCCCGGCGCCGCCCGTCGGCGAACTTCACGAAGAGAACGGCGGCCTGCGCCTGACCCGCGTCGCTGCTGAAAGCGCTTACTGCCAGGGCCGCGCGGTCGTGCCCAACGTGTACGGCAAGCCGCTCGACGTCGCGCGCCGCATCCTGATCGCGAAAGGCTGGCAACCGCTGCGCCCGCGCGAGAAGCCGGATGCGATGGACGGCGCGGCGACGCTCGCGAAGAACGGCATCATCGAAGCCGAAGCCTGTTCGGGCACCGGCATGGGCTATTGCGCGCTGCGCTACCGGAGTGCGGCCGGCGTGCTCGGCGTGACGACGGTCGGCGGCGAGCCGGACAAGCCGTCGGCAAACACCGTGATCGATTATCAGGTGGCCTGCCGCAAGCCTTGAGCCGTGCGGCGATCGCGCACGCAACGCGCTGCATGGGCGTATGCCGTTGATGCAGCGTCGGGCACGATCGGCGTGCCGCAGGCAGCGCATCTGGGTTGACGATCGGCCTCGACGGCCCGCCAGACCATCGTCCGTTCGTTCGATTGACCCACCTCGCGCGCCCTCCTAAACTGACCTCCCTTTTACGCTTCATCTACAAAAGGGACGCCCATGATCGACCTCTCCACGCTCGCGCTGTTCTCCGGCACGTGTCTCGCGCTGACCGCCACGCCGGGCCCCGACATGCTGCTGATCGCGTCCCGCAGCGTGAGCCAGGGCCGCCGTGCCGGCTTCGCGACACTCGCGGGCATCCAGGCCGGCACCTACTGCCACGCGCTGGCGGCCGCGCTCGGGCTGTCGCAGCTGTTCGTCGCGGTGCCGCTCGCCTATGACGTCGTGCGCTTCGCGGGCGCGGCCTATCTGCTGTATCTCGCGTGGAAGACGTTCCGTTCGGATGCGACCGCGCTGTCGCCCGTCGCGTCGCCGCGTCGCCACTCGAGCGCGGCGATTTTCCGCCAGGGGCTGACGACGAACCTGCTGAACCCGAAGATGGCGCTGTTCGTGCTCGCACTGTTTCCGCAATTCGTGCGGCCCGAACACGGTTCGATCGCCGTGCAGATTCTCGTGCTCGCGACGGTGCTGAACCTGATCGGCCTCATCGTGAACGGCGCGGTCATTCTGTCCGCGAGCCGGCTGAGCCAGCGGATCGGCGCGCGCCGCCGCCCGTCGAAGGTGCCGCAGTATCTGCTCGGGTCGGTGTTCGTGGGGCTGGCGGCGCGGTTGGCGGTGGCGGGGCGGCAGTAGTCGTGAACCTGCCGGCAAATCACGCCGGTGCAATCGAATTGATGAGGTTTGATATGGGAACGTATGAAGATCTGCGCAAACGCGCATTGTCCGACCCCGAGTTGCGTGCTGAATACGATCGACTGAACCGCGAGGAATTTGCAACGCTCGACGTAACGCTTGCTGCTCGTCGAGCAGCCGGCGTAACGCCGACCGATATCGTGGAAGGCACGGAAACGAGCGCGCCCACTGTGGAGTAACACCGGCTCGCGTTCGTGGCGAGCCGGCGTGCGCCAACACTCGATACGCCGCTCAAGCAGGCATCGGGCGGTGACAAAAGGTTCGTGATCGCGCTCGCTTGAGTCAGACGCTGTCCGGATCGTCACCTTCGGACACGTTCTCAACGTGCTTGCGCGTATCCGCCACCACCCGCAACGCCCCGCTCCCCAGCAAACTCGCCGGCGTCACCGTGCGGCGGCGCCACGGAATCCGGCCGAAGTACCAGATCCGCCAGAAGCCGAGCGGATGATCGGGATTCCGGCGCAGCAGCATGTCGAAGGTCTCGACGTCGCCGAGCACGATCCGCGTCGCATCGCGCACGACTTCGCGCACGAACCGCGAGCAAAACTGCCTGCGCGACGCAAGATTGAACCCCGTGTCGTAGACCACGCCGATCCGGCGCATCGCCGCGTCAACAAGCCGGCGCCGCTGCGCGGCATCGAGCGGCTGCTTCAGCCGCGCGATCACGCACGCGCCGCGATCGGAGCGCGCAAGAAACCGCGACATCGTCGTGACGCGCGATAGCGGAAACGTGCTCTCCGCAATCAACGGCTCGCCGCCGCGCTCGCCGACCACGATCCCGACGTGATTCGTCCACGACCGCGTCGCGCTCGCCACTTCGAGAAACGGCCGCACGGTCACGCGGATGAAGACGATGTCGCCGATCTCCGGCTCGATCGGCCACCGCATGTCATGCGGATCGTGTGAACCCACGGAGAAGAGACGCCGCCGGCCCGCTTCGGGCGAACGGATCATGAGCGGCCGGCAGCCGGTATCGACAACCATACGGACCTCGCGCGAGTGGGGATGGCGCGAGCATGTCAGCAGCAGCCGCGCACCGCACCCGCTTCTTGCGCAAGGGCGGGTATCCGCGCCGCCGGGTGGCGAATTTCGATACCGGTGCGCAAACGCCGCGCGGCCTTCAGCGGGTCGCGCCCAGCGCCACGCGCAGCCGCTCCATCAACTGCGTGTAGTACCGCAGCACGTCGTCCTTCGGCACGACATTCGCGGTCGCGAAACGGTCCGACCACGCCGGCTTCCATTCATACGAGCCGTGCACGCTGCGATCGCCGTCGGGCGCCTGGACCAGCGAACGGATCCGCGCATCGCGGCCCGGGCCCGTATGCACGTCGAACAGCGCGTGGATGTACGTGTGATACGCGTCGTACACGTCGTCGTCGAACAGGTAGCGGTAGATATGGAACGTGCGGTCGAGGTCACGCTTCGCGCGGATCACGTCGTCCGGCGAAATGTCCTTCCAGTAGCCGATCCACGTGTAGAAGCACAGCAGCGCATTGAGCTGCGGCGCGACCGCGTCGTACAGCGCGAGCCGCTTCTCGATCAATCGCTGGTTGGTCCACTGCACGAGTTCGAGCCGCTTCAGCCGGCGTGCGACGAGCCAGCCGAGACACGCGACCGACAACGGCGTCAGCACGCCCAGCACGAGCTTGACGATTTCCAGCGAATTCCACGGTGTGTTGATTGGCTGCATGAATGGCCCGACAAGAAGAAACGCATTCGCATCCGCGCACGACCCGGCGCGCAGCGCCGCCCGCCCGATCACGCCGACATCGACCGTTAGTTGCTTGCGCATCGAACGTCGCGCAATTGCCCGGGCAACCGGTTCGAAGCGGCGTGATTCGTCAGTCTATCGGACGATTGTCACCGAGCCGTGACCGTTCGTCGACCCGTCGTCGTCGCGTGGCCACGCCCTTGCGTCATGCTAGGTCGGTAGCGCCGACGTGAGCTTGACCTTCTGCATCGGGATGTCGGTCTTCACGCTCAGCACACCCGGAATGCGCGTGAGGGTTTCCATCTGGAAGCGCCGGTAATCGTCGATGTCGGCCGCGACGACGCGCAGCAGGAAATCACAGTCGCCCGCCATCAGGTGGCATTCGACGACTTCCGGCATCTGCTGGACGGCCTCGGCGAAACGGTTCACCGATTCCGCGTCCTGCCCCTTCAGCCACACGCGCGTGAAGATCGTCAGCCCCTTGCCGACTTTCGCGGGATTCAGCACGGCCACGTATTTCTCGATCACGCCGGCTTCCTCGAGGAGCCGCACGCGCCGCAGGCACGGCGACGGCGACAGCCCGACCTCGTGCGCGAGCTCCACGTTCTGCATGCGGCCGTCGCGCTGGAGCGCGCTCAGGATCCGGCGGTCGATGGCGTCAAGTTTCATTGGCATCCGATTCCAAAAAATTTTCAAATCACGCGTTCAATGCCAAATTCTGAGAAAAATCTGGCCACAACGCAACCCGATTCGAGTCAAAAAAGCAGACAATTCCTCCCCCGAAGGAGGAGTAATGAGCAGTAGCGTTTCAACGTCGTCAGGGCTTCGCGACAAGCCCGCCTATGTCGCCGAGATGGGCCGCGGATTGCGCGCGGCGCTGCCCGTCATGCTGGGTTTCGTGCCGTTCGCGCTCGTGCTGGGTGCGCAGGCCGCGCAAAAAGGGCTGAGCCTGTTCGAAGTGCCGATGATGACCGGCATGAACTTCGGCGGCGGCTCCGAATTCGCGGCGATCCATCTGTGGTCATCGCCGCCGCACATCGCGCTGATCGTCGCGATGTCGTTCCTCGTGAATTCGCGCCACATCCTGATGGGCGCCGCATTCGAGCCGTATATCCGCCGCCTGCCGCGCCGCCGCGCGTTCTTCGCGCTGTTCTTCATGTGCGACGAAAGCTGGGCGATGTCGCTCGCCGACGCCCGGGCCCGCTCGGCCACGCACATCAGCGTGCCCTATTACGCGGGCATCTGCATCGGGCTCTACCTGACGTGGATCTCGATGACCACGCTCGGCGCGGCCGTCGGCCCGACGATCGGCAACGTCGAGCAATATGGCTTCGACATGGCGTTCACGGCCGTGTTTCTGGTGCTGCTGCGCGGGATGTGGAAAGGGATGCGCGCGAGCCGCCCGTGGTTCGTGAGCCTCGTGGTCGCAGCGGCCACGCATCTGGCCGTGCCCGGCGCATGGTACGTCGCGGCCGGCGCCTGCGCGGGGCTGATTGCCGCGCTGCTGTGGGAGCCGCGCGATGCCTGAGCTTCCGGATTTCAGCACGGTCGCGACGATCGTGCTGATGGCGTCGACGACGTATCTGTCCCGCATCCTCGGCTACGTGCTGCTGCGCAACCGCACGCTGAGCCCGCGGATGGCGTCGGTGATGGAGAACGTGCCCGGCTGCGTGCTGATCTCGGTGATCGCGCCGGCCTTCGTGTCGACGCGCCCGGCCGACCTGCTCGCGCTGGCCATCACGCTGATCGCGGCGACGCGCCTGTCGATCCTGCCGACCGTCATCGTCGGCGTCGTGTCGGCCGGCCTGCTGCGGCACCTGCTCGGCTGAACGGTTCCGACCCGCCGCGCACGCCGCGGCACGGCCACCGACGAACGGGCGCGCGATGCGCCCGTTTTCACATCCTCGCCCTTCGCGCGACACGACGATCCTCACGCGGGAATGCTAGCCTTGTGGCTTGCGCCACGCTGCACTCCCCTCTCATCGCCCAACTCCGCGAGGATCGTCCCGATGCAAGAAACCCGCCCGCTGTTCGACCGCGTCCTGCTCACCAACGACGACGGAATCGACGCCCCCGGCCTTGACGTGCTCGAACAGGTCGCCACGCAACTGGCGCGCGAAGTGTGGATCGTCGCACCGGCGGAAGACCAGAGCGGCACGTCGCACTCGCTGAGCCTGCACGAGCCGCTGCGCGTGCATCGCAAGGGCGAACGCCGCTTCGCGGTGCGCGGCACGCCCGGCGATTGCGTCGCCATCGCGACCAGCCACCTGATGAAGGGCGCACGGCCCGACATCGTGCTGTCCGGCGTGAATCGCGGCGGGAACCTCGGCACCGAAACGGTGTTTTCCGGCACGGTGGGCGCCGCGATGACGAGCATGCTGGTCGGCGTGCCGGCCATCGCGCTGAGCCAGGCCTTCACCGATCGCAACGCGGTGCCGTGGGACACGGCACGCGCGCTTGCGCCGGACGTCATTCGCCGGCTCGTGGCCGCCGGCTGGGACAGCGACGCGTGCCTGAACGTGAATTTCCCGCCGCGGCCCGCGCAGGACGTGCGCGGCCTGAAGGTGACGAACCAGGGCGCCGGCACGCTGCAGGGCGTCGAGATCGTGTCGGGGCGTGACCCGCGCGACTTCGAGTATCACTGGCTGAAGCTCTCCCGCGCGCCGCGCGACGACGATGCGGATTCGGAAACGGTCGCGCTCGCCGAAGGGTATGTCGCCGTCACGCCGCTGAAGTTCGAGCGCACGCACGATCAGGCACTCGCGCAACTGCGGTCGCGCCTCGGCTGATCGCGTCGCTCGGCAAGCAAGCGGCCGCGGTAGTCGCGCGTGTGACACCTGCGCGCGGGTGCGCGGCCGCATCCGCCTTCGGCGCTTCGGCGCTTCGGTGCTTCGGTGCTTCGGTGCTTCGGTGCTTCGGTGCCTCGGCGCTTCGGCGCTTCGGCGCTTCGGTGCCTCGGTGCCTCGGTGCCTCGGTGCCTCGGTGCCTCGGTGCTTCGGCGCTTCACCGCTTCACGTCAGATTCATTCCCCCGTCGAGCATCACGATCTCGCCCGTCACATAGTCGGACGCGACGAGCATCGCGACCGTCTGCGCGATGTCGTCCGGTGTCGCCGCACGGCGCATCGGCGCGCGCTCGCGCCAGAGCTGCTGCGCGTCGGTCCAGTCGGCCGTGAGCGGCGTATCGACGAGCCCCGGCGCGACCGCATTGACGCGAATCGCCGGTGCGAGCGTTTTCGCGAGCAGCCGCGTCGTGTGATTGAGCGCCGCCTTCGCCGCCGCATACGGAATCGACGCGCCTTTCGGCCGCACGCCCGCATGCGAGCTGACGTTCACCACGCACCCGGCCCGCCCGTGCGACGCCGCCTCGCGCAGCGCAGCCTCCGCCTCGGCGACGAGCCGGAACGGCGCGATCACATTGATCTCGTGCATCTCGCGCCACACGTCGGGCGTCGCCGCAGCGAGATCGTCATGCGGAATCACGCGGCTGACGCCCGCATTGTTGACGAGCACGTCGAGCCGCCCATGCACGGCAACGGCCTCGCGGATCAACCGCACACGCTCGGTATCGTCCGCGAGATCGGCCTGCACATAAGCTCCGCCGAGTTCGCGCGCCATCGCACGTCCCACGTCGGCCGAGCGGCGCGAATGCAGGATCACCGCGTAGCCGTCCGCCGCCAGGCGGCGCGCGATCGCCGCGCCGATCCCCGACGTCGATCCGGTGACGAGCGCGACCGGCCGATGCACGCGCGACGCGCGCGGCTCGGCGACGGTTTCGGTTTCAGGTTCCGTTTCGGAAATCGGGGCAGACATCGGCGGGAGCGGCGCGTCCATATCGGGGAACCCTGTCAGTGGCGTTCCCGCATCATAAGCGCGACGACGCCCCATGACACGACCGTGACGGCGACCACCACCGGGATTGAATCGGTCAAGCCGAAGCGGCCGGCCGTCAGGTGCCGGATCCATTCGATGCCGAGCCGGAGCGGGACGAGCGATCTGCTGGCCGGGACGGAGACCATCGCCTGCTGTCGTGCCCCGTTTGCATGTGAGCCGCCGAAGCAGTCACCGCGTTGGTGCATGGGGTCCCCGCCGCGCGGCCCAAGGACAGATCCCCGGGGCAGGCCGCTTCCTGTCTCGCGGCCGCGCCCCGCACCGTCAAATGAGTGGAAGGAGACGCGGCCCGCGTCACACGGGCCGCTTGCGACCGCTACTTGCCTGCCAGCGCCAGCGACGGCGCGAGCGCGCTGTTCGGATCCTGCCCGTTCCAGGTGCCGACCCATGCGTCGTTCGGCGTCGACCCCATCACGAAATCGAGCGTGCCGCCGGCCTTCATCTCGTCGTACGTGATGTACGGCCGATGCAGCGGCGTGCCGTTCAGGCTGACCGACTGGACATAGCGATTGACCGATGACGGCGCGCCGCCGCCGGCCGTATGCGCGTTCACCTTGAAGCGCCGCGTCGCGCCGAACTTCAGGTTCTTGCCGTCACCGCCGCCCGACGCCACCGGAATGTCGATCGTCGCCTCCTCGAACAGCGGCGTGCCGAGGTAGAACACGCCACCCACCGGATTCAGCGAATAGATGCCGAGCGCGGACAGCACGTACCACGCGGACAACTGCCCGCAATCGTCGTTGCCGGGAATCGCCGAATCGCGAACGCGGCGCGGGTCGGCCAGTGCGGCCTTCAGGCTGTCACCGCTCAGCAGCGCGCGATCGCCGGCCGTCAGCGTCAGCGAGTACATGTCGTCCATCACCGTGCGCACACGATCCTGCGTCTTCGACGGCATGCCCGCGACGTCGTACAGGTACGGCAAGTGGTTCGCCGGCTCGTTCCCCGCGAAGAACTGGCCGCTGCGTCCGGTCAGGTCCGGAAAGCCCTGGTTGTTGAGGAAGGTCAGCGGATTGGCCGGATCGAACGTGCGGTCGAGCTGCGCGATGAACTGGCTCTTGCCGCCGAGCAGCGCCACGAGGCCGGGGAAGTCGTGGAAGATGTTCCACGTATCGACCCACGAATTCGATTCGGAGAAGTCCGTCTTCTCGGCGGCGGTCGGATCGAAGCCCGCGACCCAGTTGCCCTGCGCATCCTTCGGCTGCGCAAACTTCCAGCCGTTGTTCGGCACCGGGTTGAATACATTCCGGTAGTTCTGGCTGCGCTGCAGGTAGGGCCGGTAGTCGGCCGCGCTCTTGCCCGCCGCCTTGCCGACTGCCGCCGTCGCCCAGTCGTCGAACGAATAGTCCTGCGTCGTCGACACCGACGCGTTGTCGCCGGCGGTCACATAGCCGCTCTGCCGATACTGGTCGAAACCGTGCGCGCTCGCGTTCTGCGTGGTCGTCAACGCAGTCCAGATGTCGTCGATGGCCGCGCTCGTCAAGTGCTTCAGGTATGCATCGGCGATCAGCGGGATCGACGGGTGGCCGGCCATCGTGAAGGTTTCCGTCTGCGCGAGCGGCCACACCGGCAGTTCGCCCTTGCCGTTCTGCCTGAACTGCGTGAGCAGCGACTTCACCCAGCCGTCGACGCGCTCGGGCTGCACCAGCGTCATCAACGGTGACTCGGCGCGGAAGGTGTCCCACAGCGAGAACGTCGACGAATAGTCGAAGCCCGGATTCGCATGCTTGCTCGTGGTCGGCGGCGACGTCGTGCCGTCGTTGGTCGAATCGGTGCCGACGTAGCTGCCGTCCGCATTGTTGTAGACGGTCGGCGCGAGCATCGTGCGGTACAGCGACGTGTAGAACATCGTCCGCTGGTCGGCGCTGCCGCCCTTGATCCGGATCCGGTCGAGCGCGGCGCGCCACACGCGCTCGGCCGCGCCGCGCACCTGGTCGAACGACTTCGCGCCGACTTCCGCGGCGAGATTGGCCTGCGCATCCGCGATGCTCGACGGCGAGATGCCGACCTTCACGGTGACCGCGCCGCCGCTGTCGTTGCCGTCGGCGAACGTCAGGTAGGCCTTGAAGCCGTCGGCGCTGAACGCGACGTGCTTCGTATCGAACGGCTTCGAGAAACGCGCGACGAAATACGTCGGCTTGTTGTTGGCCCAGTTGTTCGTGATCTCCCAGCCGGCGATCGTCTGCGCGTCGATGACCTGGATCTTGCCGCTCGCGGTCGAGCCGCCGATCGGGTTGTCGATGCTGACGATCATGCTGCGCTTCTGCGCGGCCGCGCTCGGGAAATACATGTAGCGATGCACGCCTGCATGCGCGGTGGCCGTCATCTCCGCAAGGATTTTCGCGCCCTGCACGTTCCACGGTGTGTTGCCGCTGCCGACCGGCGCCATCTTCACGCGGTAATAGCCGGGGCTCGCGGTTTCGTCGTCGTGGCTGAACGACGCGTTGTAGGTGATCGACGAATCGGCGGCGACCTTCGCCAGCGTCGCGGTATCGACCGGCGCGAGCGTCGGCAGGAACCGCACTTCGCCACCCGAGCCGATGCCGGTGCCCGACAGGTGCGTATGCGTGAAGCCGGTGATGAACGGATCGTCGTACTGGTAGCCCGACGTGCGATCCCAGTTCCACGGCAGCGTGTGCGCGCCGCCGGTCGTGTCCGGCCCGAGCTGCACCATCCCGAACGGCACGGTCGCGCCCGGGTACACGTGGCCGTGGCCCCGCACGCCGCTGCTCCAGTCCGCGTTGATGTCGAGATTCGCGGTGCCGATCATCGGGTCGACGCTGTGCAGCACCGACCGTTTGGTCGCGCCGCCGTTTTCGCCTTGATCGTTCTGATCGCCCTGGTCGTTCTGGTTGCCTCGATCGTTCTGGTTGCCCTGCGCGTTCGACCGCTGCGCGAGCACGCTCGCATCCGTCGAACCCTGATCGCCCCCGCACCCCGACAACACGGCAAGGCACCCGATACCCACCACATGACGTAGCTTCATCCGTTCGTCCCTCCCTCTCTCTGCGTCGATCCTGTCGGCAAGAACCGCTCGTTGATCTCCCTGGCTGCTACGGCGCGCTGGCCGCTTGCGGGAACGACGGCATCGCGGATGCGTCGGTGCCCCACGTCGTGGCGCTCGCGTCGGCCGTCATCGCGTACGACAGCTTTCCGCCCTTCGCGATCTGCCTGAACGGCAGCCACGCGGTCGCGTACGGTGCGCCGTTCAGCTTCAGCGACTTCACATAGAACGACGCGCTGTCGCCCGAGCCTGCACCGGGCGCGACGATGTGCAGCAGACGGTAGCTGCCGTCCTTCTGCCCGACGCGCACCGTGATCTTCTCGAACTGCGGGCTCGACAGCGCGACGCCGTCAACGCCCGGCACGACCGGATAAAGACCGAGCGCGGCCCACACGTACCAGCCCGAGATCGCGCCGAGATCGTCGTTGCCCGGCAGCCCGGCCGCGCCGGTGCCGAATTCGTTGGCGAGCGACGCGTGCAGCACGCGCTGCGTATGCGACGGCGCGCCGGCCCACGCATAGACCCACGGCACGGCCATCGTCACCTCGTTACCGACGTAGAAATACGGCTGCACGGTGCCGATGTTCAGGTGCGTGAAGAACGTGTCGAGCCGCTTGACGACCGGCGCGGCACCACCGGCCTGCGCGACCACGCCGGCGAGATCGTGCGGCACGTACCACGTGTACTGCTCGGAATTGCCCTCCATGAAGCCGGTGCCGTCGGTGACCCATGCACCAGCCGACGTCTTCGGCTGAATCGCGCCCCGATCGAACAGGTTGTGCCAGTTGCCGCTCGACTTCAGCAGCGTGCCGGCCGTCGTCGTGTCGCCGAGGGCCGCCGCGAAGCGCGACACCGCGAAATCGCGCACCGCGTATTCGAGCGTGTTCGACGCGGTCTGGTTGTCGCCCGAGCCCGACGACGGCACGTAGCCGAGCCGGTCGTAGTCCGCGCGGCTGCCCATCACCGGCGTGCCGGCGCACGCGGCGCCCGGCGCGGTGCTGTTCTTCATGATCGACAGCGCGGCCTGCGTATCGAAGTTCGTCGCGCCGAACGCATGCGCGTTCGCGACGATGATCGAGCCCGCGTCGCCCGGCATCACGGCCGTCTCGGTATTGAAGTACGCCCAGCGCGGGAACGCGCCGCACGCCTTCGCATCGAGCACGAGCGACTGCACGATGTCGCTGGTCCGCACCGGGTCGAGCAGCGCCTGCAACTGGATGAACGACCGGTCGATGTCCCAGCCGGAGAAATTCGCGTACATCGTGCGGCCTTTCTCGACCTGACGCGTCGGCGCGGCCGCTGCGCCGTTCGACGCATAGAAATCCGGGTACTGGCCGTTCACGTCGTTGAACACGTTCGGGTGCAGCGACGCGTGATACAGCGCCGTGTAGAACTTCGTCTTGTCGGCGTCGCTGCCGCCCGTGACCTGGATCGCGTTCAGGCGCGCATTCCACGCGGCGCTCGCGGCGCCGCGCACCTTGTCGAAACGCCAGTTCCGGCTGCCTTGCGCATCCGTTTCCGGATTCTCCGCGCGCAGGTTCTCCTTCGCATTCGCTTCGCTGACGAACGAGATGCCGAGCTTCATCATCACGTCGGGATGCTTGCGGTCGACATTGAACGTGACGGTCACCGGGCTGTTGTTCGACAGCGCCGGCTTCGCCGCGAACGGCTGGCTGAATTCCGCGTAGTAGTAGACGGGCACCGCATGCCCGGCCCAACAGAATCCGCCGCCCGCGATCGTGCCCGACAACGCGCGGTCGCCGACCTGGCTGATCGTGTCGCTCGTCGTGCCCTGCGCACGGTTGTTCAGCACGGTCGGATCGATCGCGATCGTCGCCTGCTGGCCCTGCGCGAGTACCGGATAGGTGAAGCGCGCGAAGCCGGTGCGCAGCGTCGTCGTCAGCTCCGCCTTGATGCCGTTGCCGAGCGTGACGCCGTAATAGCCGGCTTGCGCGGTTTCGTTCGCGTGGCTGAAGCTGGCCGGCGCGCCGGCGTCGCCAGGCGCGAGCTGCGGCATCACGTTCAGGTAGCCGCCGTTCGCCCAGCAGCCGGTACCGCTCAGGTGCAGGATGCTGAATGCGTTGATCGACGTGTCGCCGTACCAGTAGCCGCCGGAGAAACCGGAGCCGTCGCCCTTGCTGCTGTCGTATTGGGCGGTCGGTGTCATCGGGCTCCACTGCATCATCCCGAACGGCACCGTCGGCCCCGGGAACGTGCCGCCGCCGAGACCCGAGCCGACCGGGTCGGCCGGCTGGTCGGTCGCGTAGTCGGTGCCGATCAGCGGATTGACGTATTGCACGACGCGAATGTCGGCGTTTTTCCTTGCCGCTTCGTTGCCGTTGCTGTTGTCGTTTTCTTTGCTATTGTCGTTGCCGCCATTGCCGCTCTGATTGCCCTGCGACTGCGCGTCAGCCGACATGTTCGCCGCGGCCATCGACGGCGAATCGCCATCCCCGCCGCAGGCAGACAAGACAACGCACAGCGCCAGCAGCGCCGTTCTCCACCCCCAGTTCCTCGACATCGCCTGTCTCCGTATCGTTCTTGAATCAGGATGTTGATTCGAACTACTGATCTTCTAGTCAGGATGCTTTTGATGAATTCCGCGCGCCCGGCCGATCGGTCGAAAATCCCGAGGGCGTGTACTTATTTCCGTATTCGCGCACCTGGAAAAAGACGCGCCGGCATGTCGAAATACCGGCGCCCAGGACCCGATAATGGGCACAAGCGTGCCCAAATAAACGCGTTTTCTCTACCCCGTATTTTTACGAATTTTTATTTTGTTTATCTAAACAAAATGCAATTGATTCGGTTTTTATGTGGAATGGGGGTACTGAATGCACGATTGGCCATCAAGGCTGCTTCGGCAGATCGACATAGTCTTCAAGCTCACCGGCGACATAAAGGCGCTTGCCGAGTCGCGGATACTCGCAGACGTCGTGTTCGAGCCTCTGCCCGCCCACGAGCAGCTCCAGCGGCGCATCGCCGGTGTTCTGCACCGTATGCGCTTCACCGCCGCGCGGAAAGCCCAGGAAATCGCCGGGGCCGATTGCCTCGGTGCACTCGCCGATGGTGACCGCGCCCGTGCCGGACAGCACGTACACGAACTCTTCTTCGTACAGGTGACGGTGATACTCGGCCGATTCGTGACCGGGCATCAGCGTGAGCAGGTGGACACCGAATTGCGTCAGGCCGGTCAGGTCGCTGAGTTGTCGCTTGAAGCGAACGGCATTGGGATTCAGCGAATGCACCGCGCGCGTCGGTTCCATCTTCGCGATATCCGCGGCCTTCAGCAGTTCCCGGGGGGAATAGGTCGACATGGGGGAGTTCTCTCGTTGGCGTCATGCTTCGATCGAGCGAGCCACCCAAGCCGGCGTGGCGCACGTGCCCGCCATTGTCCGATATTTTCCTGCGCGCAAGGGCGCGGTTCGACGGAACAATGACAGGCGGTACGTCGTGATCGGGACGCACCGCCACGTTGCCCGCTCTTCACCTCTGCTTCGAACGTCGCCAGCACGCAGAGCACGGCGAACAGGCTCCACTCCTTGACGAGCGCATGGCGCTCACGCATCACGCCCCACAGCAGCAGCACCGCGAAGAACAGTTCGAACACGCCGTTCATCTGAAACGGCGTCCCGCCGGACGACGTGATCGCGGTCGGGCCGCCCAGCAACCGCCCCCAGTACAGCAACACGACGCCGTTTGCGGCCGTAAGCACGCCGGTCGCGGCCGCGCGCCGCATCATCCGCGCCGGCTGCGGCTTCCCGATGAACGCGGCGCGCGTGAGTGAGCCTCCGCGCGCCGCTGCCGCTGCCGCTGCCGTTTCCGCTCAGCGCACGTGCACGCCGCGTAGCTCCGTCAGCAAGGCCACGAGACGATCGATGTGCGCATCCTCGGTGCGCCACGACGACACGCTGATCCGGAACGCCGGCCGCCCCTGCCACACCGTCGCGCCGAACCACACGTCACCCGACGCCTGCGCGGCCGCGAGGATCGCCGCCGTTTCGTCGTCGGTTCCGGCGCGCACGAGCACCTGGTTCAGCACGACGCGGTTCAGCACGTCGTAGCCGGCGGCACGCAGGCCGTCCGCAACCCGCGCCGCCTGCGCGCAATGCCGCTCGACCATCGTGGCCACACCGGCGCGGCCGAGCGAACGCAATGCAGCCCACACGGGAATGCCGCGCGCACGCCGCGAGAACTCGAGGTTCAGGTTCTTCTGCGCGTCCTGCGCGCCGCTCAGGTACACGGCGTCGCTGTTCATCGCGGTCGCGAGCGCGGCCGCGTCGCGGCAGATCACCATCGCGCCGTCGTACGGCGTGTTGAGCCACTTGTGGCCGTCGGTGGTCCAGCTGTCCGCATCGTCGATGCCGTCCGTCAGCGCGCGCTTCGACGATGCGCGGGCCCACAGGCCGAACGCGCCGTCGACGTGCACCCACGCACCGGCCGCCTTCGCGGGCGGAATCAGCGCCGCGAACGGATCGAACTCGCCGGTGTTCACTTCGCCGGCCTGCACGCAGAGGATCGTCATGTCGTCGAGCGGCGGCAACTGCGCCGGGTCGATCCGGCCGTGCACGTCGACCGGCGCGACGATGAGGCGCTTCATCCCGAAACCGAGCACGCGCAGCGCCTTCTTCACCGTGATGTGCGCCAGCTCGGAGATCACGACCTTCACTTCGGGTGCACCGATCAGGCCATCCGCGTCGATGTCCCAGCCCTTGCGCGCAAGCAGCGCGCGACGCGCAGCTACCAGCGCGACGAGCGTGCAGGCCGTCGCGCTCGTACCGAAACCGACCGCGCTGCCTTCGGGCAACCCGAGCACGTCGACGACCCAGCGCGCGGCCTGGCGCTCGATCGTCGCGGCCACCGGTGAATTCGCATATGACGACGCGCACTGGTCCCACGCGAGCATCAACCGCTCGGCCGCCGCCGCGGCCGGCAACGTGGCGCCGATCACGAAGCCGAAGTAGTTCGGGCCGTTCGACGCGACGGTCGCAGGCGTGCCGCGCTCGTCGAGCAGGCGCAGCACGTCGTCGGCCGGGCGGCCCGTATCGGGCAGCGGCTCGTCGAACGCCGCCAGGCCGGCCAATGCCGCCGCGTCGGGAAACGCGCGCCGCTCGTTCGTCGCGGCCAGATACGCGTGCGCGCGCCGGTCGGCGTCGGCCAGCAATGCAAGTTCGTCCATGTCGGTTGCCTCGTGGAGAATCAGAGTTGCGAGAGATCGCGGCCGAGCTGCTGCAGCGCGCCGTCGATCCGCTTGTAGTACGTGAACTTGCCGACGCGGGTCGCCTGCACGAGCCCGGCATCCGCGAGGATGCGCATGTGGCGCGTGGTCGTGGCCGGCGCGATGCCGAGCTTCTCGGTGATGTACGTGCAGCACACGCCGAGTTCGTCGAAATCGCCGTGCGGCTGCGGCGGGAAATGCTTGCGCGGCTGCTTGAGCCAGCGCATCACGGCCAGGCGGCTTTCGTTGGCCAGTGCGCTGATGCGGGTGACGTCGTCCATGAGAGTGCGGAGCTCGATTAACGTTTCGAATATTAGCTAAATGACGAAATGTGTGCAATCGGTTTGGCGGGGGATTTTCACGACGGCCGCAACGCCCCCCTGCCATCGATAGTTACTCTTTTACGCTTCAGCGACTACGACAGTTCTGGGGCGCTGATACTCCAGTGCCAGGCAGGCTACCTGAAAAAAGCAACGACGCAGATCAAGATCGCGACGATCCCGGCCAGTGCCATCTCAACCGATAGCGGGCCGGGTATCGGCGTTTACTCCGTCATCAGAACTGTGCCGTGACCTGAAAACCCACTGTCACTCGTACCGTCGGGAATCCCGATGGCTTGTAGATCGGCGTGCCGGCAAACAGGTCGTAACCGTAGGCGCCCAATCGGGTCGCGACGCTGCCCTTCACGCCGATCACGGCACCGGCCAGTTGCGTGCCGACGAGTGTGACCGGCTGCGGGCCCCACACGCGGCCGTAGTCGATGCCCGCATATACCGCCTGCCCGGCTTGGCCGATCGGCGCCTGCAGTTCGTTGCGCCAGTAAAAGCCGCGGGAGGCGGCCAGCATGGTTTCCCCGTCGAATCCGCGCACCGTGTAACGGCTGCCGATCGTCAGGTCGTCGATGTAGTACAGCGTGTTACCCGTGTATTGTCCGTGGAAGGTCGCTTCGCTTTCCCAACGCCGGCCACCATGGATTGGATATTAGTATCCATCGAATCTCCGCCCTTCCTTTCTCCGATTTCAGAAGATCGATCGGCTTTTTTCGCCCTGCCGCTGGCATCTTGTAATCCAACCACGGAAGTGAATCGTCTTCCATACACCCCCAAATAACAACTGCAATTTCCGGATCTGAAACGCGACGAGAAAGCTCTCTCGTTATGTCGTTATCAATCCATTTGGTCCTCATGAACTTAACGACATCCTCCCATCCTTTCGGAAAATCTTCCATCTCAGTGCTTTCCCAACGACTGGAACGAAACCAGGTTGACACCCCCAGGATTTTGAGCAGACGGTGCCAAAATTGCCTGATAACCTTGCTGCCGCGCCCAATTGCTGATAGCTTGTGTCGCATCATAAGAAGTACCTCCGTGACTCGGCTGCGTAATCTGATCCAGGGTCACCCCTAATGCTTGACGTGCGGCTGGATCGGTCAGATCCAGCACGTTGTTAATTACAAAATTCTTGGTTACAAGCACCTTCCCATTTAGCGGGGCATAACTAGCAACCTCATTATATGCAGCCTGCTGTGAAGTCGATGTATAAACCGCACCAACCCCTTTAGGTGAATAGCAGTGATTTAAATCTACGCTTCCATCAAAGAGATTCCATGTATCATCAGCATACTTTGGCAACTGATAACGATATAGAGGCCCCGAATATTCTGCGCTACTTGAACCAGTATACGTCCCCTTCGCCCAAGCGTTCGCGGCAGCAGTTGCATCAATTGCACGGCCAGCGATTACCGTTTGAACCGCAGCGCCTCCGAGGTTAAGCGCGCCATAGACCAGTGCTGCCCCCGTCGGGCTCATACCGAGGCTTTGCAAGGCTTGCTCGCCATAGGTCGGCGTCAAATTGACCGACATCATCTGGGTGAAGCCTGACTTTGCATAGTCGACCGCGCCTACCGCAATGGCCGCACCGAGCGCACAGCCTGCCACTGACGCGCATCCGCCCGTCACTGCGCCTGCCGCAACCGCCACGCTTCCAACGCCCTGAACGGCACCCACAAGACGATTGGAGACCTGGTTTCGATCGTAGGTATCGGATAAGCGGTCCAGGTCTCCATAGCCGTCGAATGCACCGGCTTTCTTCAGCACATTTTTTTCGTACGTGTACTGCGCGCCGTCGTTTTGAATCTTTTGCAACGCGGCCTTATTCGGGTCATTGTCCGGAACGTTGAGCGCCGACGGCCTCCCTTTTCACGGGAGGCTTGCAAATTCGAGCGTTGCCCCGGAACCATCCAGACTCGACAAAACGGCGGCGGTCGATCACATTGACATATCGGTAAATCTCGATATACTCGCCCCCCATGGAATTGCTCGATATCTTCAAAGCCCTCTCGAACCGGACTCGCCTTGAAATCCTGCAGGGTTTGAAGGACCCCGTGAAGAACTTCCCGCCGCAGGATGAAGGGGACGTTCACACGGTGGGCGTCTGCGTCAGCAGTATTCAGGAAGGCGTCGGGCTATCGCAGTCCACGGTGTCCGACTACCTTGCGACGCTGCAACGAGCCGGCCTGGTGGAAGTCAGGCGTATCGGCCAGTGGACCTACTACAAGCGTAACGAAGCAGCCATCAGTGCGCTGGCCAAGGCCATCGGGAAAGATCTGTAATTTTTTTGCCCCATTAAATCGATAATTCCCGATATCCCTTTTTATCGAAACAAGGATCTGCAATGAAAGCGCTGTTGCTCAAGTCATTTGGCGGCCCGGAATCATTCGAACTGGGCGACGTGCCCAAGCCGGTGCCACACGCGGGACAAGTCCTGGTCCGGGTACATGCCACCTCCATCAACCCATTGGATTACCAGGTCCGACGGGGCGACTATCCGGACCTGGTGCCACTTCCGGCCATTACCGGACACGACGTATCCGGCGTGGTCGAAGCCGTCGGGCCGGGTGTGACGGCCTTCTCTCCAGGAGACGAGGTCTGGTACACCCCGCAAATCTTCAACGGGCCTGGCAGCTATGCCGAGTACCACGTGGCTGCCGACAGCATCGTCGGGAAGAAGCCACCGTCGCTGAGCCATCTCGAAGCGGCAAGCCTGACGCTGGTTGGCGGGACCGTTTGGGAAGCACTGGTCGTGCGTGCGGCGCTGCGCGTGGGGGAGAGCATTCTGGTACACGGCGGCGCGGGAGGCGTCGGCCATGTGGCGATCCAGCTCGCCAAAGCCATCGGCGCAAGGGTGTTCACGACCGTGCGCGAAGCAAACGCCGAGTTCGCCCGAAGCCTGGGTGCCGATAGGGTCATCGACTACGAAAAGGACGATTACGTCGACGCCGTCATGCGAGACACCGGTGGCCGCGGCGTCGATGTCGTGTTCGACACCATCGGCGGCAACACCCTGTCGCGCAGCCCCGATGCGCTCGCCCAGCTTGGCCGCGTCGTCACGATCGTGGACATCGCCCAGCCGCAAAACGTCATTCAGGCCTGGGGCAAGAACGCGAGTTATCACTTCGTGTTCACGCGACAAAACCGCGGCAAGCTTGATGAATTGAGCGCCTTGATCGAGCGTGGACAGCTGCGGCCACACGTTGGTGCCGTCTATTCCCTTGCCGACGTTCCGCTCGCGCATGCCCTGCTGGAGCGTCCCAACAACGGTGTTCGAGGAAAAATCGCGATTGCGGTCGAGCCGTCGGCTCATTCCGAACGTGGTGCCGGCTCCCAAGAGGCGTGACTTTTTCTTGCATGTTGACCGTAGGGAGTGGCGCGGAATTCGCGGTGATATGGGCCCGCGGCTCAAGGATGCACTGAGCTGAACCTCACAGACCCGAGCGCAGCCGACGTGATTCGCCGCTGGCTTTGGCTGACGGTCAACATCGCAAGAATCGTGCTGATCGTGGCACCATGAAATGCCGTCATCATGGGCCTACCCATGGAGCCGTGAGCTTCCTATCGTGGAGACCTGCGACGCGCCGGCCGGAACGGCGGCGCGCCCTCCTCTCCTCGACAGGTCCGCCAACATGAATGCCAACGACACCGGACTGACCGTACGCGCGGTCACGGAAAACGACTACGACCAGTGGCTGCCGCTGTGGGACGGCTACAACCGCTTCTACGGCCGCTTCGACGACACGGCCCTGCCGCTGCGGGTCACGCAGCTCACGTGGTCGCGCTTCTTCGACGGTTACGAACCCGTGCACGCGCTCGTCGCGGAGCGCGCCGGCAGGCTCGTCGGACTCGTGCATTTCCTGTATCACCGCAGCACGACACATATCGGGCCGACCTGCTACCTGCAGGACCTGTTCACGCTCGACAGCGAGCGCGGCAAAGGCGTCGGCCGCGCGCTGATCGAAGCCGTGTACGACGCCGCGCGCGCGCATCGCGCCGAACGCGTGTACTGGCAGACTCACGAGACGAACCACACGGCGATGCGGCTCTATGACACCGTCGCGGCAAAGCCGGGGGCTGTGCTTTATCGGAAGGAGTTGTCGCGCTGAGCGGAACGGCGAGAGGCGGGCAAGTGCCATCTCGTGGATTGCGCTACCCGATTGAAGGCCGTGATCCCGTTCGGGAACAGCCGTTTCGGCAAATCCGGTAGCCCCGGGGATACAAGTTCATCCTTTCGGTCGATTTGTGTGTCCTCGGGGCGACCAATTCACGCTACCGGCCGCGCCTTGATCCAAAGAAACAGCGGCACGCGCGCCCACTGCTTCAACTGGTCCGTATCGGCCTGGTCAGGCGGGGGCTCGCGCAGCGACACGATCGCGAACCCGGCCGCTTCCAGCGCCTCCATGTATGCCTGCAGCGGCAGCGACCAGCCCGCGAAGTGCATCGACAGCCCGTCGCGCGTTTCCACGCCATCGAAATGCTCGCGCCCGAAATAGCTGCCCTTCAGCACGAACGGCGCATCGGGTTGCGGCCCCGCGAAGCCGCCGCGATCGCGGAACGGATGGACGAGCGAGATGAACAGCGTCCCGCCCGGCTTCAGCACGCGGCGCGCCTCGTTCAACGCACGCTGCATGTCGTCGAGATCCATCAGCACGTTGTACGCCATCACGAGATCGAAGCTGGCCGCGTCGAACGGCAGCGACGCCGCATCGGCCAGCTCGTAGCGATGCGCGGAATCCGCGTGACGCGCGGCGTCGAGCATCGCGGGCACCACGTCGGTCGCGGTCACGTCGTAGCCGAGCGCCTTCAGCTCGCGGCTCACGCGGCCTTCGCCGCAGCCGATTTCCAGTGCGCGGCCGGTGTCGCGGCCGATATAGGCGGCGAGCCCCGCGCGGTATTTCCAGAACGCGTCGTGCCCCGGCTTGCCGGCCCAGCCGATCCATTGGTCGGCGACCTGTGTCCAGTGCTCCGTGATGGCTTTCGTGTCGGTCATGTGCGGTCCCGCCCGGTGTGCGTCGTTGGCTCAGGATGCGCATGGTAAGCCGAAGCGGCCAAACGCGTGAGCGGGGTGCGCCGCGCGGCCGGTTTCCGTTTACGGCGGCGACGTTCTACAGTGACATAAAACAATCCGCGCCGCCGCGCGTCGCTGCCGCTCGACGATGCGCACCCGATTCCGAGGACATCCCATGCCGAGCATCCTGGCCGCGCCCGCCAACCTCCCCCCGAGCCCCGTCGCGGCCGAAACGCGCATGGTGCATGACGTCGCGACGCTGAAGCCGTCCGACTACCGTGCGGCAGACGGCGTGTCGTGGGTCATCTCCACCGTCACGCCGGCCGCGGACAGCGGCACGAACGTGACCGGCACGACCTACTTCGACACCGCGAAAGGCCAGGCCGTCCCGGTGCCCGACGCGCGACGCCGCTATGTGAATCGCGGCACGTGGCAGGTCGTCGCGAGTTCGAGCCCTTCCGTGCCCGCCACCGGCCGCTACGACTGGCTGACGCTCGCGTGGCTGCCGATCAACCGGCGGCCGCTGCCGCAAACGCCCGAGCACCTGTATTCGCCGTTCATTCGCGGCGGCACGATCGTGTATCGATGGAATCCGGCCGCGGAAGGCGGCGAGCAGTTCGGCAACGTGCGGATGATCTTTCCGGAATGGACGCAGCAGGTGGCCGATGCGCTGCGGGTGGCTCCGACAGCGTCGCCGGGCGTGGCGAGCGCGTCGGCCGTATCGTCGGCGCTCGATCGACTGAAAGCGGACGCGAATCCGATGACCGCCGTGCTCGACTTAAGCGATGCACTGCGCGATGAACCGGTAGAGCGAATCGTCGCGAGGCTGCCGGGGCTGCTGCGGGTGAAAGATCTGCACGAGCTGTCGGCGATCGTGTTCCTGTGCCTCGCCGGATCACGCGCCGAAGACCGGCCGCGCTTCACGGAAATGATCAACGGCTCGATTGCGTCGACCGACGACACCACGCGCCTGCTCGCGATCGCGTATGGCGCATTCGCGGCTGGCCGGGCGCGGCCTTATCCGTTCAACGATGCGGGGCAGACGGCGCGGATCAACGACGTGTTCGGGGCGTTGAAGCGGCGGACAGCGGCGCTCGACGTGCCGGCTGCACAAGGCTCGCCGTGGTACGAGTTCTTCACTGCCTATCGGCTCGGCGGGGCGGTGTCCGGTACCGGGCAATGAGTGGCCGCGGCGGCTCGCGCCGCGACGGCAAGCCCCGCTCGCGGGTGTGAGAAATCTTTCGCCACGCAGTCGCCGGCTAATTTCATGCACGCCAAACGCGGCGATGAAGCCATGCCGACTCGATCGCCGATTTATTCGACGTTTTGAATTGATGCGCCCGGTGTTAGATTTCCGCCCGGCCACAGAGCCATCTCCAATAACCCGAACTAAAAAAGACCAAATCATGAAATCTGTATTCCGTCATGCCGCTCTGGCATTGGTGACGATCGGCTTCCTCTCAGGCTGCGCGAGCAGCGTGACACGCGACGCCGGCGATCAGGCAGGGGCCATCGCGACGGCATCGATGCCCAAATTCGGCTCGAAACCCGTGATCGTGCAAGTCACGCTCGACCATGCCGCCCAGGAAGCGCTGAAAGACAATCTGAAATTCAGCCCCGAGAATCTGAAAGGGAAAATCGAAAGCGCACTGGCGGCACGCAAGCTGCTGGCAACGGCCGGTTCGACCGATGCGATGCACCTGAACGTCGAAGTCAACGACATTCGCGTGCGCTCGAGCTTCACGGCGGTAATGTTCGGCTTCATGGCGGGCAACGATCACGTTAACGGCACCGTGACGCTCACCGACGCCGACAATCACCCGGTCGACCGCTTCAAGGTGTCGGCGTCGTATGCGCTCGGCGGCATCGCCGGCATCGACAGCCTGCGCCTGGACTGGCTGTACGAGAAATTCACCGAGAAGACGCTCGCGACGCTCGATCCGGCGGCCGCGGCCACACAGGCCGACGCGGCACCGGCAGCATCGAAGAAGCTGTAAGACCCGCCGCCCGACGGATCACGGATCCGCGGTCCGTCGGGCAACGGCCGTGAATCACATGCCACCGCCAGCGAATGGTCTCGTCGGTCGCGAACCAAGCGTCATGCAATGCGCGAGTGAATGCCCGGTGCTCGCATCTGGCAGCGGTCCTATTCCGTTGAATCAGCCGATATGATCGGATCGCGGCCGCGCCCACCGGCCGCCACCGGGCATTCACGCCCGCACGCGCGACGATAAAAAATCGGCCGCTCCGGGGGAGCAGAGCGGCCGTCAAGGAGAGATCCCTGTTCGGGATACCGGAGGACACCACACCACACCGGCCTGAATATTGTTGATGAACGCCATTCCGCTGACCATCAGACTGGTCTGATTTTCAGACGGCCTGCCCGCCTGAAAATCGCGGCGTCCTGAGCCTGCCTCCTCCATCGAATCCGCAACGCGCCGTTACGTTCTCGACGGGAACCCCCATCCGCGGCAACCTGTCGAATCGCCGCACGACCGTCGACGGCTTCATCGCCGTGGCGGACAATCCCCTCTCCAGCCCCGCTCGATCACGTTCCCCCTTTCATGCTGAGCATTGGTCCCTTCTCGATCCGAGTCGTCGCGGTAGCCGTCGCCGCGCTGTTGGCGTGGCTCGTCGCACGCTTCATCCAGCGCCGCCCGCCGGACGGACATCACAAGACCGCACCGAGCCTGATCCTCGATGCGTTGCTGTTCGGCCTGCTCGCCGCGCGTATCGGCTACGTCGCGCAGTGGTGGCACGAATACGCCGCCGCGCCGCGCTCGATCATCGCGCTCGGCGACGGCGGCTTCGACTGGCGCATCGGCCTCGCAGCGGGAATCGTGTTCGCGGGCTGGCGCCTGCGCCGCCTGCCCGCGCTGCGTCGCCCGGTGATGGCCGGGATGCTCGCCGGTGTGGCCGCATGGGGGATCGCGCAAGGCACGCTCGCCACGTTGCAGCATGGCGCGCCGCCGCTCGCCGCGTTGCAGCTCGAAGCGCTCGATGCCACGCCGGTGCCGGTGCAGCGCTTCGCGGGCAAGCCCGTCGTCGTGAATCTTTGGGCGACATGGTGCCCGCCGTGCCAGCGCGAAATGCCGATCCTCGCCCAAGCGCAGCAGGATCATCCGGGGATGACGGTGCTGATGGTCAACCAGGGCGAAGACGCGCAAGCGGTGCGCGCGTTCCTCGAACAAAAAGGGCTGCGGTTCGATCACGTGCTGCTCGATCGCACGCTGCGCGCGATGAAAACCTACGGTTCGCGCGGGCTGCCGACGACGCTCTTCTTCGACGCGAAGGGCAATCTCGTCGAATCGCACATGGGCGAGATCTCCGCCGCGCGGCTGAAGGACACCGTCACACAGCGCTTCGGGCAGTAGTGCCCGGTGGCTGCCCGGAAAGCGCCGCCGCGCCGCTTCGTCACATCCGCGCTTCGACCACGAACAGCCAGTACATGAAGATCGATCCGATAGGCCTCGTCGAAGGCGTCAGCGCGATCGCGCCCAACCTGCGCGACGGCCTGCACATCGGCCAGGAGACGGATGCCATCACGCCGCATCTGTATGCGGCGCTGCGCCTGATGGCATCGCCGATGTGGCATCGGCCTACGCCGAAGGTCTCGACAAGGACCCGTGTGACTTCAACGCCGGACCAGAGCATGCGCGCAAGCAAATGCAAGCACCGCATGCGTCAGCACGAACGGCGCCGGCCTACGTCGTGGGCCGGTCAGACAGCCAGACACCGGTGCTTCGCCCGGTGCCAATAGCCGGCGGCACCGCCGCACGACACCCGTGAACCATCAGCGCGTGCGCACTAAGCGTAGTATCAGTCTCGGTCAAAGGGCGGATCAGGTTCGGTTGGCCTGTCATCGGCACTACGCCGTCTTCCCGTGAAGTGGGCGATAGACCTGTGCGCGATTGGGCGGTCACGATGTGAGCACTCGGTGGCCGGCTCGAGTCGGGTAGTGCCGGGATCCAATTGCCGCGCCGGCATATGCTGCACAAAATCCACAATTTCCATTGCCATGGCTCGGTCTTCAGGGATACCGGAATGTGCCAATGCTTGTGCGACCCCGCGCCAGACTGCCAATGTTTCGATATGTGCGCCCGGTAACACCATTGTTGCCCGCTCATCGAGCACTGATCGGTAAAAGCGTGGGGCAACTCCACGAGACTGCATCCGCACAACGGCCTGCGTCCGAAGACGTTGTGTCTCACCGCGAACCAGCCTCGGCGTTGCGTTGGCGTCGACCCCGTGTTCGCGTAACTGTCGCGCAAACACCTCGCGCCATGTGCGCAGATCCCGCTTGCGCGGATTCAGACACCGCCCGTCAGGACCACGCACCCGAACACACAGATGTACGTGCGGATGCGGTTGGTCATCATGCTGTGCGAACACGTACGATCGTCCGTCGCCGAATATCTCGCGCGCGAATGCCCTTGACGCCTCTCGGACGGCCGCGCGGTCCGTGCCCGCTGGCATTGATAGCATCAAATTGAAGGTTTCCCGACGTCGGCTTTCTTCCGGCATCCCCCAACCACCCCACCGCCATTCGTCAAAAAGGTCCTGCAGGGCAGAGTCTCCGACCAACACGCGCGCGTCCTGGTCTTCCAGCTCGACATGGCCATCGCGTGAAATATATTGCAGATGTCGCCGCACCGCACCCATGCCCTGTGCGCCTGACGCTCTGTTGGTAATCTTGACCATGACCTCGGGCGCGCGTCGAAGCGTCAAAGCCAGCCGTTCGCGCAGACGCCGCGCATCGCGCGGCAATGCCACGCCGGGCAGATGCGGGGCGCGCACATGCCGCAGCGGCTCATGAAACAGTCGATCGCCCCAGTTGATAAGCAGCGCATCGACGTACTGTCTGGGAAACGGCATCTCAACGGCTCCATCGGTCCAGATTGGTTTGCAGCAACTGTGCGACAAACCGCAGATGTGTGAGGATTACGGCGCGCGAGTGCTCCCAATCGGACACGTCACGGCCCTCGCCCGTGTTGCGAGCAAGCTCACCCAGCCGCGTACGAATCGCGGCGAGCTGCCGATTCGATTCCGCAAGCAGCATCATCTCCCGGTTTCCCAGTTGCGGCTCGGCGGTCAGATGCGCGCGAATTAACGCAGCGATCCATCGATTTGCGGTGAACCCCTGAACATGGGCCAGTCCTTTGATACATTCCAACTCGGCCGGCATAAGGCCTACGCCGATTCGTACAAACGGCTCACTCGGCGCCGAAAGTACTGCAGACGTGTCGGGCGGATCATGGGCGATGTCCAGTGCTTCGGCCACGAGCCGCCTGATCCCCTCGCCGGCGCTCACCCCGTTCTGCACACATCGTGCCTGCCACAAGGGCTTTAGCGGTCCCAGTTCGACCGCAATGCGAGCTCGGTTTCGCGATCCCATGTTCGTCTACCGTTCGCCAGGCAACGGCATGGCGGGCGCCTGATCGATTTCTCGCGACGGGGCAGACGCTTGCTGGTGTTCGACCTTTTCGGCTCGCGCAGACGGTGCCGCCGGATCGAACACGCGAGGTCGGGGAAGCTCGACGCCCTCGGCGTGAAGCGCGTCGAGCATGCGCACAGCGCGACGCTTAACACGATAGACCGAACGATCACTGAAACCCTGCTCGCGCATGGCCGCCACAATCACGGCGAGATGAATCCCATCGTCCTCCCATTTAGCGTGGCGCACCGATGCGCCCACGGGACGGACTGGACTCTCGTCACGGACACTCCCAGGTGCTGAAATCGCCGCTGCTTGCGGCTTCAGCGGAAGATGCTCGGAATCGCGATCGTGCGTGTGTTCAGTCGGCCCGTTCAACTCAGCAAGGCGTGCGAGGTCGGCAGGCTTCGGTGTGTACCCGCTTACCTCAATACCGATTGCAGCGGCCTGCAGCCATACTTCGCGGCAAAAAGCGTCGTGCCCCGACACGCGAATGCGCGCCCACGCCTTCGCCTGCACCATATCTATCATGGAAGCAACAATGTCTGTACGGGTGTGCGCCGTGACGAGATATCGCCCCCGGTCCTCGAATGCCAGCGAGTATGGGGCGTCCTTCAGGAAATACTGACCGCAGGCGCGCAGGTAGCTTCGCCTAACTCGCTCTGGCGCATCCGCGAGCGGTGTGAACTTCGGCGCCGAATTTATCGCGCCCGTGCCGGACACACCATCCGTGCCGGCATCGTCTCGACCCGCCTCGACGCGGCTGCCACCGGCCTGCTCTCGTAGCAGGGCGCGCGCCGCATCAAACTCGCTGCGCCGACGCGCAAGCATTGCGAGGTAGCCGAATTGTTGTGCTGGAAAGTGCTCCGACGGGCGGCGTCGCGCTATGTCGACGTCCGGAGTCCATTCAGGCTCAATGGCGTTCATAGCGAAGTTCGCACTGCGTGTGAAAAGCGTCGGCGACTGGGCATCATCCATCATGTACCTCATCGGTTTTGCGTCGCGCAATGCTGCGCTGCGCGGCGTCACCATACATATTGATATTGCGGACGACCGCATCGCTACCGCTGCGGGTCATCGACGTCCCCACGCACGTCCACTCGTGACCTTGATTGCGCGAGCGCGGCCGCACGCGCGGCTTTCACGCGAGCCCATGACGCTGCATGCAGCGCATCGAGCTTCGCGTCCATGCCATCGAATCCCATTTCCCGCGCAGATTTTTTCAGCGACGCAACCGCCCGCTCTAGCTGATCGCGGGCCCGGTCCCACGGGTACAGCTTCGCGCGCTCACCTTCGTAGACAATCTGTACGTCCGCGCCATTTAGGCGATGGTGCTCATCCATCCAACGTAACCGGTCCGACACGAATGTCATCTTTCCCTTCGCATGAAACACCACGCTGCGTGGTGCCACCTCTTGAACAAGGTAATGCTCGGTATTGAATACCTCCCCGCGATAGGGGCCTCCGTTTTCTCGTGGTGTGGACATCCTCAGCGCAGCCCCAAAACGCCGCTCGGCCGCCAACTTGACGTCAGTGGGCACGGCGTCGAGCCCGTATATGAGTTCGCCTGCCGCATGACGTGGCCCACGGTTCGAATGCTGCCCCTCGCCCGTGGTTTCGGTAATTGAGCTCGCCGCCGGTTCGTGAGTGAATGCCTGTTTCCCTTCCTCCGGGGTACCGGATGGCCGTGTCGACGCGCGATCACTACCTGAGCGGTCGACCTCAGCGTGCCGGCGCACGTCGTCCGCCGCCGTACCCTTGCCCGCCTTCCTCGATCCCATATCTCCGTCTCCCGTCAAGTTAAACGACATACCGTCGGTTCGCGCTCGGCTCGCCTTGGCCTCAGTCGACGCAGGCGCTGGCGTATCGAGTACCGCACGCCGCAACAGCTCGCCGACCGCGTCCTTTCCGTCGAGCACCGCCATATCGTTAAAGTCAGTCGGCAACTGATTGGCAATACGCGCCCCTGATGCGAACCGAGGAGCGACCAGTCGTGCATGCGCATCGCGCGCCGCATGCTCCGCATGCGTAAATCCAGCACCGAGATCGGCCAGAATCACAAGCTCATCCTTCGGGTGCTGCGCGCGCCATACCGTTGCCACTTTGGGCAAATTTCCGCTCGACAAAGCCGCAAGCGTGTACCACCCTGTCGCCTGCCATGCCGATACGGCAGTCGCCACGCCCTCGGCAATCAGAACCGGCAAGCACGCCCCGCGTCGATACTGTTCGGGCATAACCGACCACCAGCCCCCCGCCTTCGCGCCGCCTGCCAGTGACGATTTACGCCCTTCGCAATCGATCAGTTCGAGTGTCGAGATCTGATGACCGATACGAACAGGCACGATCAACACACGTCCCAAGAGAGCGGCGTCATTGGATTTCGGGACGTAGCCGAGCAGCACATGCAACTCTTCCGCTTCAAGCTCGCGCAAGGTAGGTAACGGCGCAATCTGCTTGCGCGTCAGATAAGGATGATTGGGTGCCACGGGCCGTGCCCAATGCCAGATACTCAGCGCGTCACGGGCGACGGCGGCGCGGAGCGCCCGTCGCTTACGCTCGAGCGGGGCTTCGGCGCCCACAATGAGGGCACGCGCCGGCGCGGACCGAGCTGCGACATCGCCAACGGCGCGCGAGCCGGCCAGATCGAACCCATGCTCGCGGGCCAGCCAAAACAGCGACGCAAGCGTTATCCCCCCACTTTCGCTCGCCGAGCGCCATGTCGCACGCGCCGAGCGTGCATCGTAATTCGGCGCCGTCTGGCTCCATGCATCCCACAGATCAAAACCTGCCTCGCCAAGCCCATGCTTCACGGCGAACGCCATGTCGACCCATGTCGTATAGTCGTCGGCCGGAATCGTCGCCAAAGCCGCGCGCACGCGATTGGCCTCATTGATATATGCAACGCTCATTGAACACCACCACTTGCCCGCGCAGCAGGACTCCGGTCGCGTTTTCGCGAGCCCGCCTCAGCATCGGTCATGCCGTCTTCGTCACGCGCCAATCGACGTCCGGCGCGCGCTACGTCGTCGGCCGACACCCCCAGCAGCGTGAAATACCGATCCACATTTGCAGCGGCCTCCTCGCAACTGATATTGTCCAAAGCCTGCGGCAGCTCGCGCTGATCCCAGGCGTGTACAAGTTCCAGATAGTCCGGTCGCACATGCGCCAACTCGCCTGTCTGATCATCGACGTCGTCATCACTCAGTTCGCGCAGCCGCTGCTCAATTTGTGCACTAAATCGCACGAGATCGAGCGCGGGCACCGTAGGCGCGGCCATCAACCGTGAAGTGAACGCACGATCGCGCCAGTAGCAGATCCGGTCCGCCAAAATCGGCCTGGTATTTTCGAGGAGAATGATTTCCTTGTCGCGATCGAGTTCCTTGATCTCTTGCGGCAGCATCAGCGCACGACGTTGATCGGAAAAGCTCTCGCTCGCACCGCTGCGCGCACCGAACATGCCATTCGATCGGCTCGTCGTGCGTGATCGCTCCGTGCGCGTGCCGAGCATCTCGGAATAAGCATTTGCGTCCTTCTGTTCGCGCGGGGCGAAGAGGATCTGCATCGCGTGATTCGTGACAATGGTCCGCGCGTCAGCTCGGCCATATACAGACTCGAGCTGGGAGTCGGACTGCACGATCGAGAGCAGGCGCAGGTTGTAGCCCGCCATATAGGCCACCGCACGCGCGATAATCTGGATTTTTCCGATCGCCGTCATCTCGTCAAGCAGCAGCAGGCATTGATATTGCAATGCCGGATTGTCCTCTGCCAACTCTTTGGTGTTCAGATTCACAAGCTGCGAGAACATTAGATTCATCAGTATCGCCGCCTCACTTAGGTGATCGGGCGTCACGCCAAGATATACGGACATCTTGCGGCGTCTGACGTCTCGAAGATCAAAGTCGTTCGCGCTCGTCGCCGCGTCGACAATCGGGTTGGCCCAGATCGTCAGTGGCGCATTAAATGTCGCCAGAATGCTCGCCAGGACCTTGTCGTCATTCGCGAGAAACCGATTCAGTGCATCAATACAGGCTCGGCTCAAGTACTGTCGATGCTGTATAAGCATCCGATTCAAGTATGTTTTGACCGGCAGACCATTTCCCGATGATTGCCGCAGTACCTCGCCCATTGTGATCGGGTAGTCGGGCACCCCGCTCGCACCAGCACGACGGGCCTCACGCCAATCGCACAGCAGCAGGACCAGTCCCAACAGAAGGTTGCGTGCCTGGTCCTTCCAGAATTCGTCATGCCCGCCGGCCGGATACAACACGTGACCGATCGCCAGAATGTCGCCGACGCGAAACATGCCGTCTCCAACTACCGACAACGGGTTGTAGCGGTGCGTGCGGCCATCCTCTGCGAACGGATTGAACAGGTACACAGCGTGTCCGTGCGCACGCCGAAAGCCCGCCGTGAGGCGAAAATTTTCCTGTTTGATATCGAGCACGACCACGGAATCGGAATAGCTCAGCAGATTCGGAATCACAATCCCCACGCCCTTTCCTGAACGAGCGGGCGCGGCAAGTAGTACGCATTGCTGACCGGCAAAGCGCAGATAGCGGCCACCCCAACGGCCCACCACCAGCGTCGGTTGAGAATTCGCGGGTGCAATCTGTCTCATAACAGCCCCGCTCGACGAATCTCCGCCTCGTTCGCGAAGCGCGCGTCGCCATACAAGGGTCTGCGGCTCGCTTGTTCCAGCCACGCATACACGGCAAGCGCAGGGCCGCCGAAGGCGACGAGCAACCCCATGAGGCCCGCACCGACCACACGTCGCCCCATATTCGGAAGACGGCCGTCGTACCATGCCTCTAACGCATCAAGCCATGTTGACCAGCCTGCGAGGATGGGGTTGCGGTGCATGCTTGCATACAGCACACATGAGGCCAACCATTCGGCTGCGGCCAATCCGGCGTATATCGCGATCGTGATGGCAAGCGTGAGAACCGTCACACGCCACGCTTGAGTAAGCGTCTCAGACACGTCATGCATCGCAGCACCTTTCGGCCTGGTTAAATTCGACGGCGGCCTTCTCGCGCGGGTCGAACCGGACTTCGGTCATCGCCCAGCGTTTGCCGATCTGGACACCGTGCGAGTCCAATACGGGCTGCGCCTCCATGTGCGCGATCACGTCGATGGTCAAGCGCAGCACGCGCTTGAGCGAAGCAATGTCCCAGGCGGCTGCCTCGGGATGCTCCTTTGCCATGAGCGCAAACCGCTCGATGGCAATGCCCGCACTGGACGCATGAAAGCTCGTCATCGAGCCGGCGTGCCCCGTGGTCAAAAGCTTCAGGAAGTCGTACGCTTCCGCCCCTCGGAGCTCGGCAAGCAACACCCGGTCGGGACGCATGCGCATGGCGCAGGCAATCAAATCTGCAGGCGTTACGCGTGCGCGCCCCTGCGAGCCTTTGCTATAGAGCAGATGGACGCAGTTTTCGAGATGCCGAATGAACAGCTCGCGTACGTCTTCGATCGTCACGATGCGCTCGCTTGCGCTCAGGTATCGGCACAAGCTGCGCATGAAGCTCGTCTTGCCGGAGCCCGTGCTGCCGACAATGACAATATTGTGGCGTGCTCGCACGGCGCCTTCGAAGAAGGCGGCAAAATCACGCGCTTCGAGCCGCTCGACGAGCATCCGATCGGCTCCGCGCAACGCCAAGCCGGTCTTACCGAGACCGTCAACGTGTCGCCAAACCGTGTCCTCGAACATGCCGTCGGCGCGATGGCATTCAAGCGTCTTTTCATCCGCGCTTGGGCGCCTGATTGTGACTGATACTGTGCGCGACGGCACCACGGGCGGCACCACGAGTTGGAGGCGCGCGTTGTCTGGTAACAGCGCGGAAAGCAGCGGATGCTCGGTCGAGACGCCCTGATTCGTCAATGTGGCAATCGCCACGGCGAACGCCATTAGTCGTTCGAAATCGAGTTCCGGTAAATCGTGCGCCTGCCACCCCCGATGGGTTTCGGTCAGAATACGCTGCGGTTGGTTGATCACGAGCTCCGTTACTGCTTCGTCGGCGAGCAACGGTGCGAATGAACGCATCAGCTCCGTCACCGATGCATCATCGGGCAATACCGGCATCGCATCGGCTACGCGATCGGTTTGCGGCTGACGTGTTGCCTCGAACGCCTTCATCGCACACCCTCCGGCTCCAGTGCATAGACCGAGCTGAAATCCAGATCGCGAGCCAGGACAATCGTGAACTCGGTACCCTGATGTTGCCTGAGAGTCGGGGCAATATTGATGGTCTGATCGAGTACGCGCGTGGCCATGTCGTTGCCTTGCGCCTGTGTGTTCTGGTAGACAATCGTGCCGTTGCCATTGCCGCCGCGCGTGGCCAGATAACCGATTGCGTCCTGACTCAGTCCGAGCATCATGGCTGCGCCCACGCGCGCGCCCCAGTGATTATCGATCAATCCATCCATACCCATGCGGCCCAGCTCGTCGGCTACTGGCGAATCGATCTGTACGGTGACACCGTGCGGTGTAGCAATCCGTGCTGACAGAATAAATACACGTCGTTGTCCAGGCGAAAGATTCGCGCGATATTCGCAATTGATTTGCGAGCCGCGTTCGATGAGCACCACGTGCCCGTCGTCGGAATAGACGTTACGTGCGACCGTGCAAGTCGATATACCTGCTTGGGTGGAATCGAAAGCGGTGTCGCCCGAGCAATCAATCTTCGTGCCCTGAGCGAGTAGCAAACTGCGGTTGCCGATAAACGCTGCCATCACCTTCGGCACGCGCGTCGGCGTGAGCGCCTGAGACAACGGCTGTGAGAAGGATTTCGCCCGCTCCTCGACCATACCGACAGTCGCATTCGACGGCTGCCGGTCCGCGTGCAAGGGCAAAATACTGGGGGCAGCTGACTCACTCTCGCTCGCGTCTGCCATTTGCCCATTGCTGGCCCCCACGGCAAGCAACGGCGCGTCGTAGTAGCTGCGTACCGGTGCAGCACGATCACTGGACGGCGCAGCCTGTACCGCGGCCGGTGTCAGCGTCGGTGTGGGCATTGCAGCGGCCGACGCAGACTCGGCAAGTGCCGGCGCCTCGTCGAACACCTTTTCGTGTGCGCCTCGCGCATGGAGCGCACTGCGGCGCGCACGCGCAGCATCGTCTCGGTGAGCGATTACACCATGAACCGTCCAGACTGCGCCTAGTAGCGCAAGTACGATGATCGCGAGCGGTACCAGCCAGTTGATGAACGATCGTCGCCCGAGCCCATCCAGGCTGGGCATGCCGCGATCGAGCATGACAGACGAGTCGGATCCCGTACCTGTATCCATCTCTGCATGGCTGTCGCGACGGATCCTGTCGTCTGCAGATGAGCCGTTGGGTGAAGTGTCGTCAGTCATGTTCGCGACTCCGCAGCGTGCGGCGCACGCCGTCGACCGTCACACCGTGCTGCGGCGCGACGCCATCAATGTCGAATGCGTCGTTCCACAAACCAACCGCCTCATCGCCCAGACGCAACACAAGTCGGCGGGCAAGCTCATGGACGACCACCACGTCGCGGTCCATGTGCTTGTCCACTACGCGTTCGGTGCCATCGTCCTCGACTCGGAAGATCGCGGGTATACGACGATTGTTGGGGATTCGAATGTACGTAAAGCGACCGTCATCCCATACTGCGGACGGTGCGATATCCTCGGCATGCGGCATGATCTGCATCGAGTACGCGGCGTTACGCACGACGGACGGCTGAGACAGCCGTTGCTTCAGGCACGCAAAGCGCGTGGCAATAGACGCATCCGACGCAGCGGTGTCTGGGTACACGAAACTTACCCGGTACATCTCATGCGCGTTGCCAAAGCGTGCTTTCAGGGGCAGAACGAGAAGATCAAAGCTGTAGCTGCGCCGATCGGTCCGAACAATGAGATTCGTGTCATGAGCGGCGAGTTTCGGCTTCAGATAAACGTCATGGTCCCCCCGATTGGCTACCACATACCAGCCGTCGCGGTCCCCTGGCGCAACCACAAGAATGTGCTCGGTCGGATCGAGCGCGACGTGGGTGGCAAAGCCGCGCTGCGCGATAATGCGCACGACTTCGTCCGGCACATAACGCACTCTGCGCACCCTGGCATCGCGCGTCCAGCCCGGCATGACGTGCGCATCGACCGCTTGCGTCGCAAAGCACGCCAACAGGATCGACACGGTTGCGAGCGCATTCATTGGCCAGCTCCTGCACTGGGATGCAGAGCAGGTGGCGTATCCTCTGCATCTCGGCTGTACGCCGTCACCTTGAAGCCGAATGGATTCTCGATTGCCGATCGCTCCCGCACCAGCACCGTGGGACGGTAGGTGAAGGCGAGCGTAATCACAAAGCGCTTTGCCGGTTCACCGGTATCGATGCCGTTCTTGCGCACCGTGCGCTCGAGATGCACGACGGCATGTCCCGGCTCGTCGGGCACGAGCGTCGTCGATACTATTCGGGTACGGTATTGTATTGATGCGCCCAGTTGCTGATCCAACGCATTCGGACCGCTGTAGATTTGACGATATGCGCGCGCCACAGAATCGGCGCTCATCTCCAGGACACGGTCGTAATCCATTTGCAGCAGTCCCCAGTCGTAGCGCTCGCGAGTGCGCACATAGACTTCGACCCAGTGCTTGTCTTCGATCTCACGCAGTGGTACGTGTTTTGCGTCGAGCACCTCGATGAGTTGTGCCTCGCCGGTGAGCTTGTTCACCTCGATAGGCAACGGCACCACGCGATAAAACGGCATCATCACGGCAAGCGCCGCTACAGAACCGATCGCGACAATAACGGCGGCAAACGCCACTTTCCATGCGCGACGCTCGGAGCATGCCTGCAACGCGGTGAGCGACGCCTCAAAATCAAGCGCGCGCCGGTAATCGCTTTGGTCGTTCACGGACAAGCTCCATCCACCGACAGGCTCGCCCCCGTCGGCACCGGTGGTTGCTGATTGACCGGTACCCGGTGAGCCCCATCGGGTAGCGCAAGCCTGGACGGCATACCGTTGCACCCGGACATCGACATGCTCAACTCGATAAGCACGCATATCATCCAGCGTCGCGTCATCGCAGTTCTCCTTATCGGCCAAACGTGACCGGCACCATCTGATCCTGGAGTCGACGTGTGTTGCCCGCTCGCTTCAGGAGCAGTTCAGTCTGCTGCTCCGCAATCAAGTGATCCTCGGTTTCCGCGAGCATCTTGAACATCTGCAACTTCGTCATTTCGTTGCCGACTGCCACGCTCTCCGACTGGATTCGTGCTTGCAGTTCCGCGATACCCTTCGGATCCCGTGTCGTATCGATGTGCTGCATCAGACGCTCAATCCTGTCGAGTTCGCCAAGCTCGGTCTGATATGCCTGCAGGCCAAGTGCCTTATCCTGAAATGGCTTGTTTAACGCACGCTGACAAACTCGCTGATCGATGCCATGCTGGTCTTCACAGTCGTAGAGCTTGCTTTGTGCGCGCAGCGCCTGAGCCGGACCAGTCAGCCCGGCATACCCGCCCTTGCGAATCGCGGCATACACGCTCTGCCAATTGCCCGGCAGCGCATTGACTACTCCCGGTCGATCCAGCAACGCACCAAAGCCGCGCGCGCCACTCATGGAGCGGTACAACGCCATCTCCTCCTGCACTTGTTGTTTGAGCTGCCCGACCATCACAATCGCCTGGGCGACGTTCTTCTCGTCGTATACCGAATAGATTTCCGCATTTGCCGGCTCAATAAAAGACGCCACACCCGCAACAACGGCGCTCATCAGCACGGTATGCGTGAATTGGTATCGCTTCATGGCTTCGTCTCCTGTTCAGTCGTGCGCCCGGTCAAGCTGCTCGCGTGCAGCCCGTTGATAGGCGGGTGAGTGCGGCGAGACGGTGCTCCCCAATCCGCCCGGCCTCGATATTCGACCGCCGAAAGATGCGCTTCGGCTTGCACTGCGCAGTGCGAAGGCCATCGCACCGGCCGCCTGTCTGGATGCGTAGCCGGCGACAAACGCTCCAAAACCCGAGACAGTCGCACCGCCCGCAAGCCCAGAAGCCACGGCCGGCAACTGCCACCCAATCATCGCCAGCAGCACGGACGTAACAAACATGCCGAAAGCTGCCGCCCACGGAGCGCTTGCTTGAAGTGCTTGACGGGCTGCAGCGGCCAGCGTATCGGCAGAAGCGCCCGGATCAGCAGTCGTCACTTGAAACGGTGCGAGGTTAGCCGAGAACGCCGCGAGCGCGAGACCGAGAAAAGCCGCAACCAACACCTGCAACAGCGCATAGTTCACAAGCTTGGCAGTCCACGCTTCGAAAAATCTAACAGTAGGACTAAATGCCCCACATGTAATGAATATGGGACCCAGCGCGAGTACTAGGTCGAGCAGCATGCGCGCCATCATCACTTCGACGCCGAGCACCATCAGGAAGATTGCGCCACCGAAGGCCGCAACCAGACCACAAGCGAGGTCGCCGATACCTGCGACGATGCCGCTCATGCTCAGACCTTCATGGGTCGCCTTGTCGAAATAGGCGTCGACCACGAGGTTAAGCTGCCGGTCATAGCAATCGAGCGTCCGGTAAATTCCCGCGGCATGTTCGCTTGCCTCGCTCGGTTGTTCAACCGACCCGCATCCAACATTTCCCGCGCTGGTATGAACGGCCGCTGCCTGAATTGCCTGGGTGACGCCAGTTGTCGCCTCGCTCACGGAGGTGACGACCTGGGACTGATACAGACCCGCACTTAGCGCGAATGCGAGCGTGATGACGACTTTCATACCACGCCAGGCAAATGCCGGCACCGGCTCGTGTGCCTCTCCGCGAATCACCGCCATGCCATACGTGAGAATCCAGATCACCGCTCCCGTGGTAGCCACGGGTACTAACGCGGACGACAACGCAGACGATGCATCGCTCACGTACGTGTGCATTCCATTTTCGAGCGTACCGCCCACCGCGCTGAAGAGGCCATTCATAGAACACCACCTTGCAAGTGTGTAGCGGTGCTCGACAACGAGCCTTGAAACGCACTCGTCTGGCGCCGGCGAGCAGTCAGGGCATCATGAAAGCGCGGCAACCACACATCGGGGTCGTCCCCGACCTTGGCCCGAATCGCATTGAGCAACGCAACGTTGTCTGAAGTGCCCGACAGGACATCGAGCACGTCACCCAATCCCGAGAGATCGAGTCGCCCGATTGCCGAACGATGACCCTGCTTGACCAAGAACAACCGGCTGTGCTCGCCCATGCGTCTCACAATGTTGAATTCGGCTTCGGTCAGCTTGAAACCGTGGACATAATCATCGTGGTCCGCGCTTGGGTTGGGCAGGAAGAAAAACGTAGCCGTCTGCTCCACGAGCGCACGCGAGATCGGACTGCTCAGCACGTCCGCAGGCGACTGGGTGTCGAAGATACCCAGTCCGTTTTGCTTGCGAATGGTCTTTTGCTTGTCGTTGGCAAACTCGCTGAACACCGGATCGCGCAGGCGCTTCCAGAATTCGGTCATCACATAGATGAAACGCCGCCCATCGATCAGGCGTTCGGTCAGATGCAGCAGCACCATCGTCAGTGGCGCACATACCTCCGGATCATCGAGCAGTTCTGTGTCGTCAAAGCCGAACAATTGGTGCGCATGTAGATCAATCAGGTCAACCGGGTTATCAAGCATCCACCCGAGGCGCCCGCCGGCGCACCATTTGGCAAGCCGCGCATGAAGGCTGTTATCTCCAACGTTTGGCAAGAGTTGCCTGACCATGGACAACCGACGCAGCGATCGATCCATGCGCGCGACCTCCCGGATCGCGCGAGAAATATCGAGCTCATCCTTCGCGGACAGCGGTACTCCGTTGTCGACCAGCTTGCACACGAGACGTATCCAAAAACTGTGTGTCGCTTCGTCCACCTCCAACTGGAACGGGTTCATGCCGGTGGGTGCGCCACGGTGAAATACCGTGTACTGTCCACCCATGGCGCGAATCCCGATCTCCGCTCCTCGGTCTTTGTCGAAGAGCACGCCCATCGCACCGTACTTCATGGCCATCGCGAGCAGGAACAGTTCAAGCACCGTCTTGCCTGCACCTGCTCGGCCGATGATCTGTGTGTTGGCAAGCGCCTTCTCGTCGTTTGAGTCGACTTTCTCGGGCGTTGCGTGAAAATTGAGATAGAGCGGTTGCCCGCTGGGCGTTTTGACAATCGTGATAGCTTCGCCCCACGGATTGCCCTCTCGCTTTCCAGTCGCGAAATTATGCAAACTGGCCATCGCGCAAAAGTTGCGTGACGTGAGCTTCGCCTCTCGCGGTCGGTATCGCCAGTTGCCGGGGCACTGCGCGAACCACGCAGCATCGGCAACCAAATCAATGAGCGCACTCTGAAAGCCGGCGTCGGCAAGCTTCGTTCGTGCTTGAGCGACATGCCGCACTACCTCGTCCAGGGTATCTCCCAGCACCGCCAACGTGTAGTGGTACTCGCCCAAAACGAAATCGCCATTGACGAGATCGTTCGCGGCTTGATCCATTGCCTCGATCTGAGAGACTGCAACGTCATCTCCCGCAATCAGTTGATTGCGCTGGCGCTCGAGTGCCTCCGTGGCACTGGGACGGTCGAGCACGGTAAAGCTTTGCGTTTCGATGTACTCGAAGTCGCCGTAGAGCAGTCCATTGAGCATGCCTGGCTCGGTTTGCTCCGGATAGTCCTTCAGGTCGATCAATGCCGCATAGCGGGTGCGAGTAGGTGTGCGGATCTCGAGCTTCTCACGATGGAAGAACAGGCGTGAGGTTGGTAAAGTGTCGCAAATTCGACCGGATCCAACTGGTACCGCCTCCCACGTTCCGTTCACCAGGTAGCCAAGCATCTCGAGCGCGGCGGAATAGCTACCGAGACGCTTGGTCAATGGATCGCAGCGTTCATACACACTGAGCGCACGCGGCGACCACGGCTTGAGACCAGACTCGATCTGCGCGGCGATATCGGCCAACGCGCGCAATGCGTCTTGCTGATCGCGCTGAATATCGTCAAGTGCACGGCGTGCCGCACGGCTGAACAGCCGCCCCAATCGCGTCCGGTGAGGACGATATACGACGCTCACGTAGAGCTCGTTGGTCATCATCGTGTAACCGGCAAAGCTCGCGTAGTAGCGCTCAGCCAAGTCCTGACAGAACCGGTTGGCATAGGTCGTCTCGAACCTGTCCGTAGTCCCCCGCCGCAGCCGATGCGTCCATAGCGCGACGTGGCCACCCGGCAGATTGCGCACCAACTGGTTGAAGGTGACATGACGCGCGAGAATATCGGCAGGATCGGCCGTCTCGAATGCAATCCCGGGGACCTTCCAGATTTGTATATAGTCACCCTCGCGCGTGCGAATCACGCGGTCCGTGACATGCGACGAAAATGGGATGAAATCTGCGAGCACCACTTCGCGCGGTACGAGGGTTGCATGTGCCGACGGTGTGCTCATGTCACCCTCGCGCCTTAAACCGGATCGGCGCATAGGCATGCGCGCCCCAGAAGCGCCGGTTGCGCTGGCGCAGTCTCATTTTCAGGCGTAGCATGCGCTGTGCAAGACGTTGGTCGTCCTGGCGCGCAATCATGCGCATCGTCGCGAATACGGGAATGATCAACAATACGATTGCAACGCCCAAAGGCGCGCTCGCCATCAATACCCAGATAGCCGGGATCAGCATGCCGCCACTGACCATTAACAGCGGGACAAGTGGGACGCCCCATAGCATCGCTGGCCGCGTGCAGCCTTTGAATACGGGATCGGAGAGTGTGTCCACAATCAGCTCCGTGTTCATGTTAGGCCGTCGGAATCAACATGCCAGCAATGACCGTTGCGCAGCCAACGAAAAGGCCGCCGATGAAAACATGCGCGATATCGCCAAACCGGGCGTGCTGGAACATCATCTTGAAGCCCGCCCAGATGATGGAAATTGAACACACCACCCCGCCCACACCGAGCAACGTGTTCTGAATCGTGATCAGCAAGGTATTGACCTGACTGAGTTGCGCAGAAGCCGTGGGGGCCGCCACGACAAGCACGCTGAGCACGGCGACGCGGCGCCAATTTAATGAGATCCACGCAATACGCGCTTTTCTCAATCTCACATCTCTCAAATTCATTAGTTGTACTGATCTCATAACACACTCCATCCGGCCGAATTCCACCTGCCTTGCTCAGAAGATCACGGCACTGTTTTCAGTTCCACCGTCATTTGGGCTTCGCGCTGCGTCACCGGTCGGGGGCGAGGGCGAAGGAGACGCTGGTGTTGAGCGCCCGCGGCTCTCAGCCCGCGATCCAGTCACACGGTCGGGTATCACTGGAATCGGCTTTACCGATGACGACAGCGCAGGGACGATCGTGTCGTCCGACGCCGCGGCCTCCGCGATCCGTCGTACATATCCGACGCGAAATCCGGTTACGAAATTCCCGCTCGCATAGCACGACAGCGCAGCGCGCAACGCCTCTTGGGGATGGACATGACTGACGCGAGCGCGCATGAAGCACGCCCGAAGAATCGCCGCACCAGCGCTCAGGTTCCGACAGACGTCGAAGACGGATCTCGCGGTCAATCCGTAACGAGACCAGTTTTCGCGATTGATTTGCGTGAGGCCGGCGCTGTAGTTCCATCCTGCCGCTTGCAATGCCTTGACCGTGGCGATCGCTTCGTCCTCGCGCCGAGGCTGTTTCACCAAACGGCCGTGGACAACACCGATAGCATAGGGATTGAATCCCGATTCGATCCGTACAATGGCTGCCAATGTCTGGGGGGCGACGGCAGGCGCACACTGCTGAGCCATCGCCACGACGTCCTGAGTGGTCATCGCCCATCTCCGCTTGCGCAGCCCGCGCTGATATTATCGGATCGACATATCATCAATGCGGACGGCCCTGCCATCCGCATGGCAGTCGCACTCTCGGCTCGGCCGCGAAGCGATATCAGGTCCACATTGTCGTTCACGCGCATGATCTGCCCCTCGCCGTCGATCCCGCGCAAACGATGGCGGGAACACGAGGGAATTCAAGCAGCAGCCAAGCACAGACCCAAACCCGTCTTGTCGACGGGTTTTCCCGTCGGGTTGGCTCTGTATCGCCCATTGAAACCGATTTGACTCAAACGTGTGTCTGTGCGCCGAGCCGTGTCCGTGGGCGAACCCGGTTTGCCGTGGCGCTCGATGTCCGCTCGCGCCGCTCCGATGTAGCTGAAGGTCAACTAAGTTTGTGTGAAGTACGGCATCGCCAACCGGCTCGTCGCGTCGTCCACACACTCCAACAGGGCGCGGGCCTGTGCCCGGCCCCTGGGCGCTATCAGGCTCCCGGCCTGGGCTAACCAGCGGACGGTCAGGGGCGCGGCATCGGCGCAATTGAAGTCCTAATGTTCAGCTGAAAATCTACCTTCATATCGCCATGAACTGAATATTTGGTATGCCGGTGCGTCCAAGTACGGAGATTTCAATGTAGCCGCGACAAGGCTTTCCGACGAGAGATATACTTATGTCAAATGGAGTCCTAACGGATGACCCTGCTCCATCTCCCGATCGCGGCAACCGTAATATTGGTCGTTGCCGGCGTTGTCGCCCGGGTAGTGTCTTCGAAGAATGACCATGACCACAGCAAGGAATGACGAGCGAATGGCTACTATCGACGCTCAAATTGATCGCGGCATTGAGTTGCTTTTGCTCTGCCAGAAGCTGCAAAGTGAAAAGGACGGGGTCGACCGTCCCGACGCAATTGAGATCGACAAGTCCAAGACTCTTGATCAGTTCGCGATCGACGTCAATACTGCGATCACGAACATGACGTCGTTGCGCAATCTTCTCCCACAATTTCTCAGACTTGCGGAGCTCGGGCGAAAACTCGAAGCCGAAGGTAAAATCAGTGTGGACTACGGCGGTAGCTGGAGCAGCCCCCTGAAGCGCCGGACACAGTCACCCACTTACAATAACGGGTAGGCATAAGACTGTGTTTTTGACTAAGAAGCTGTTGCGAAATTAAGTTTCGAAGCTGTTAACTTTTTCGGGTTGGTGTTAACTTCTTGTCTTGTTTTGCCCGACAGGAAGAGATGCCGAAAGAACTGATAGACGACGAACTGTGGTCACTCATCGAACCACTGCTGCCGGTGCGCGCATCACGCAATCGCCAGTATGCAGGCCGCAAACCGACGCCCGACCGCGCAGTGCTCACAGGCATTGTGTTCGTGTTGCGCTCGGGCATTGCATGGAATCTGCTCCCGCAAGAAATGGGATGTGGTTCAGGCACGGCTTGCTGGCGCCGGCTCGTCGCGTGGCAACAAGCCGGCGTCTGGCAACGTATCCACGAAACGTTGCTGGCAGAGTTGCGTCGCCGTGGCGAAATCGACCTCTCGCGTGCGCTCGTCGACAGCTCATCGATTCGCGCCGTACTGGCGGGAAAAAAACCGGCCCGAATCCCACGGACCGGCGCAAGCTCGGCAGCAAACACCACCTCATCGTCGACGCGCAAGGCATCCCGCTCGCGGTCATCCTGAGTGCAGCAAACCGTCACGACATTACCCAGCTTGATGCGCTGGTTGATGCCATTCCCCACATCCGGGGTAAGCGGGGACGTCCGTTGCACAAGCCGAAAATCGTCCAAGGCGACCGGGGCTACAGTTCCGAACCCCATCGGCAGCGCTTGCGTGAGCGCGGCATCACGCCGCTGCTCGCAAAAATCGGCGCGTCGCATGGCAGTGGACTGGGAGAAACACGGTGGCCAGTGGAGCGCTCGATTGCCTGGCTGCATTCGTTTCGACGGCTCAAGATTCGCTACGAACGCTACGCTCATGTTCACGAGGCCTTTATGTCTTTGGCTTGTGCCTTGATTTGCTGGAAGCGTCTCAAGCCTCTGTTTAACTAATTTCGCAACAGCTTCTAACACCAGGCAGGAAGTGATGGAAGTGTTGACGGGCCCGGAGCGTCGGCGGCGCTGGACGGCGGAGCAGAAGCTGGCGATGGTTCGCGAGAGTTTCGAGCCGGGGAAATCAGTTTCGATGGTCGCGCGCCAGCACGGCGTGAATCCGAACCAGCTGTTCCACTGGCGCAAGCTGTACCAGGACGGGAGCCTGTCAGCGGTCAAGGCTGGCGAGGAAGTGGTTCCGGCATCGGAATTGGCCGATGCGCTCAAGCAGATTCGCGAGCTGCAACGGATGCTCGGCAAGAAGACCATGGAGAACGAGATTCTCCGCGAAGCAGTCGAGTACGGCCGGGCAAAAAAATGGATAGCGCACTCGCCCTCGCTGCCGGAGGACGACCAGTGAAACTGGTTTGTGAAGTTCTCGGCGTGTCGCGCTCGAACGTATCGGCACGACTGTCGCGTCCGGCGACGTGGCGCGATGGTCGTCAATCGAGGCAGACCGACGATGCGAGCGTGGTCGAGGAAATCCGTCGGGTCGTCAGCGATTTGCCCAGCTATGGCTATCGCCGGGTTTGGGGCATATTGCGCAACGAGCGCGTCGCGGTTGGGCTGGCGCCGTTCAATGCCAAGCGCATCTATCGCGTCATGCGCACGCACGGGTTGCTGATGCAGCGCCGACCGACTCCGCCGCGGGCGCAACGTCGACATGACGGCAAAGTAGCCGTCGCGCGCAGCAATCAGCGATGGTGCTCGGACGGCTTCGAGTTCCGCTGCGACAACGGCGAGCCGCTGCGTGTGACGTTTGCGCTGGATTGCTGCGACCGAGAAGCGATGAGCTGGGCAGCCACGACAGCAGGCCACAGCGGCGACATCGTGCGAGACGTGATGCTGGCTGCAGTGGAAAATCGGTTTGCCAACGAACTGCATACCCCGTCCGAAATCGAGTGGCTGAGCGACAACGGCTCGGGCTACACGGCCGACGACACGCGCCGGTTCGCAGTGGCCATCGGCCTGAAACCATTGACCACGCCGGTGTGCAGCCCGCAAAGTAACGGCATGGCCGAGAGCTTCGTGAAGACGATGAAACGGGACTACGTCGCCTTCATGCCGAAGCCGGACGCAGCGACTGCTGCACGCAACTTGGCCATCGCGTTCGAGCATTACAACGAGAAGCATCCCCATAGCGCGCTGAAATACCGCTCGCCTCGCGAGTTCCGGCGCTCGATGGATTCAGTAACCTTAGTGTGACGCTGTGTCCGGTATTACAGGGGCAACTCCAGTAGCTATTCGTCAGCAGCGCTAGATTTTGTTTGACCTTACCCCGCCGAATACACCATTCGTAAGTTAGTGGGCTCGCCGTTTTTAGGTTGATGCAGTTGCCGGAATTGGTCCGGCGCCAGTTGCCCCAAGGCACTATGCGGGCGCACCGAGTTGTAGTCCGTGCGCCACGCTTCGATTCTCGTGCGTGCATCGTCGAGACTGACGAACGCATGCTGGTTCAAACACTCTTCGCGCAACCGTCCGTTGAAGCTCTCGATGTGCGCGTTTTCCACCGGCTTACCTGGACGGATGAACTGCAGCTTGACGCCATGTTCGTGCGCCCATGCATCGAGCGCCTTGCTGACGAACTCTGGCCCGTTGTCGACCTGAATCAGATTA
>NZ_JAAGPH010000198.1:0-10882 GCF_017104705.1 Burkholderia sp. Se-20373
CCGATCCCGATGCGCTGTCCGCGCAGGGCGCCGAGGCGGGCGGCCATCGCGGCACGTTCATCGGTGCCGCCGACGATGCACTGATCGGCACGCTCGCGCTCGTGCCGCAACTGGTCGATGCGACCGGCCTGCCCGTGCTCGCCGCGGGCGGCATCATGGACGGCCGCGGGATCGCGGCCGCGCTTGCGCTCGGCGCGCAGGGCGCACAACTCGGCACCGCGTTTCTCACCTGCACGGAAAGCGCGATCGCGGCGGACTGGAAGGCGCGCCTGCTCGCGAGCGCCGACACGTCGACGCAGGTCACGCGCGCGATCACCGGCCGCCACGCGCGCGGGCTGCGCAACACGCTGATGGCCCGGCTCGGCGAACGCGTGGCCGACGCCGCGCCGTACCCGGTGCAGAACGCGCTGACCCAGCCGCTGCGCCAGGCCGCCGCGCGCGCGAACGACGGCGACTATCTGTCGCTGTGGGCCGGGCAGGGCGCGCCGCTTGCGCGGCGGCGCGGCGATGCGCTGACGACGTCGCAGCTCGTCGCCGCGCTCGATGCCGAATGGCGTGCGGCGGCGGCCTGAATCGTTCATATCGGACGATGAAACGCGCGTTGTCACGCGCGTTTCATTCAATGATCACGGGCACAAAATACCGAATCGAAATGCCCCCGGAATGTTTTAAAACGACCTTTCGGCAAGTCGCCTGGAATTAGCGGAAACCCTTATCCGGCGGGGCTCGCGGCGATATTCGAGGCGTCATTCCAAAGCGTGCATATCGGTAGTGTTACCACTACCCCAAAAAAGTCCCACAAATTAATTTGATCACCTACACTTGCGCGCAAGTACGGACGGGCGGCTGCTAAAAGCGGCGGTTTTCACGTACTTGAGGCCAAGTGCATGAACGATGCAACCGGCGAATCGTCCAGTGATTGCAAACACAGGGATGGCAGCGGGGCACCGGGCGATGGCGTTTATTGGGACCGAAACTGGAGACTTACATGAATATCAAGATGCAAAAGCTGTTGCCGATCACCGCGGCCGCGATGCTGTGCGCTGCAGCTGCGGGCAACGCAGCGGCCGATCAAGTCGTCAAGATCGGCCACGTCGCGCCCTTGACGGGCGGCATTGCACACCTGGGCAAGGACAACGAAAACGGCGCACGTCTCGCGGTTGAAGAGATCAACGCCAAGGGTCTCACGGTCGGCGGCCAGAAAATCACGCTGCAACTCGACCCGCAGGATGACGCGGCCGACCCGCGGCAGGCCACGCAGGTTGCGCAGAAGCTCGTCGACGACAAGGTCGTCGCGGTGGTCGGCCACCTGAACTCGGGCACGTCGATCCCGGCGTCGAAGATCTACAGCGATGCGGGCATCGTGCAGATCTCGCCGTCGGCGACCAACCCGGCCTACACGCAGCAAGGCTTCAAGACCACGTACCGCGTGGTGGCCACCGATGCGCAGCAGGGCCCGGCACTCGCGAACTACGCGCACTCGAAGGGTATCAAGAGCGTGGCCGTGGTCGACGATTCGACCGCGTACGGCCAGGGTCTCGCGAACGAGTTCGAGAAGAAGGCCAAGGCGCTCGGCCTGAAGGTGATGTCGCACGACGCGACGAACGACAAGGCGGTCGACTTCCGCGCGATTCTGACCAAGATCAAGGGCGAGAATCCGGACGCGATCATGTACGGCGGCATGGACGCCACCGGCGGCCCGTTCGCGAAGCAGGCGAAGCAGCTCGGCCTGCGCGCGAAGATCTTCGCGGGCGACGGCGTGTGCACGGAAAAGCTGGCCGACCTGGCCGGCGACGCGACCGACAACGTGGTGTGCTCGGAAGCCGGTGCTTCGCTCGAGAAGATGTCGGGCGGCGCGGCGTTCAAGGCGAAGTACGAGAAGCGCTTCGGCCAGCCGATCCAGATCTACGCACCGTTCACGTATGACGCCGTGTACATCATCGTCGATGCGATGAAGCGCGCGAACTCGACGGATCCGGCGAAGATTCTCGCCGCGATGCCGGCGACGAACTACTCGGGCGTGATCGGCACGACGACCTTCGACTCGAAGGGCGACCTGCAGCACGGCGTGATCTCGCTGTACAACTACAAGGGCGGCAAGAAGTCGCTGCTCGACGAAGTGAAGATGTAACGATACAGGCGGTCAACAGAAGGGGTGAAAGCGCGCATGCGGCAACGCATGCGCGCTTTCTTTTTGGGCCGGCGCGTGCCGCGCCCCGTCAGATCTTCAGCCGCGCGAGCACCTTCGGCGCGACGGCTGCGACGAGCGCCGCGCACAGCGCGACGACGGACAGCCCGATCGTCAGGTTCGAGGCCTGCGCGACGGCGCCGATCACGACCGGACCGAACAGCATGCCGAAATACGCGAGCCCGGCCACGTGCGCGAGCCCTTCGGCCGCATGGATGCCTTTCACGCGCGCGGCGGCCGCGAACAGCACCGGCATCATGTTCGCGAGGCCGAGGCCCATCAGCGTGAAGCCGGTCAGCACCGTGGCCGAATACGGCAGCAGCAGCGCGCCGATCATCCCCGCGCAGGCGAGCGACGCGCTCGCGAACACGAGCTGCGGCGCGCCGAAGCGGGCGCGCACGGCGTCGCCCGCGAAGCGCGCGACGGCCATCCCGCCCGAGAACGCGGCATAGGCGGCGCTGGCGAGCGCGGGGCTCGCCACGACGACGTCGCGCATGTAGACCGTCGCCCAGTCGTACATCGCGCCTTCGGCGATCAGCGCGACGAGCGCGATGCCGCCGAGCATCCACAACGCCGGCGAGCGCCAGCGGTTGCCGCCGCCGTGCGTGTGTTCGTGATGCGGCACATGCGGGAGCACGGCCGGGCTGGCGACCACGAGCACCGTCGCGCTGGTCGCCGCCGCGAGCGCGAGATGCACGGCCGGCGCCATGCCGGCCGACAGCAGCGCGCCGCCGGCGGCCGCGCCGGCCATCCCGCCGACGCTGAACATGCCGTGCAGCGACGACATGATCGGCCTGCCGATCGCAATTTCGACCGCGCTGGCCTCGGCGTTCATCGCGACGTCGAGCGTCGCCATCGAGAAGCCGAACAGCGCGAGCACGGCGAGCAGCAACGGGTAGTCGGGCACGACGAGGATCAGCGCCGCGCAGGCCGACATCACGAGCCCGCCCGCGAGGCACGCGGTGCGCGAGCCGACACGCGCGATCCAGCGCGCGATGGTCAGCATCGCGGCGATCGAGCCGACGGCGACCGCGAACAGCGCGATCGACAGCAGCCCGGGGCTCAGCGCGAACTTGTCGCGCACGGTCGGCACGTGCACGCCCCACGACGCGAACATCATGCCGGCAACGAAGAACAGCGCCATCGATGCCGCGCGTGCGCGCTGGCGGGCCGGCAGCGACAGCACGCGATGCGCGTCGGGCGGCGCGGCGAACGGGGACGACGATTGGGGGGAGGAGGATTCGGACACGATAATGCTCATCAAAGGAAATGCACGGACGCACGCGGCGCCCGTCGGATCTGTCCGATTCTATCGAACCGCTTACGATCCTGCCGGGCGTTGGCCGTTCGGCCGATGATCCGGCGATGTCCCGGTGACCCGCGTTCGGTCGCATCGACTGCTTCGGCCGTTCGACCGATGCGCGGCGCGCCGCGCCCGCGGGTAACATCGGAGCGCATGGCGTGCCCGGCGCGCCACCCTTCGACCGCAGGAGTCCTCTTGAACATCGATCCCGCCCTCGCCGTGCATCTGCTGCACCGCTGCGCGCTCGGCACGCTCGCCACCCATGCGCGCGATCCGCAAGGTTTCCCGTATCCGACGGTCGTCCCGTTTGCACCCGATGCAAGCCATCGTCCCGTGATCCTCGTGAGCGGCCTCGCGGAGCACACGCGCAATCTGGCCGCCGATCCGCGCGCGGGCTTCCTCGTCGTCGATGCGCCCGACGGCGACGTGCTGAACGCCGAGCGCGCGACGCTGCTCGGCCGGTTCGTGCCGCTCGGCGACGATCCGCACGTCACCGCGCGCTACTGTCGTTATGAGCCGGATGCCGCGCGCTATCTCGCGCTGGGCGATTTCACGTTCTGGGCACTCGACGTCGAGCGGCTGCGCTATATCGGCGGGTTCGGGCGCATGGGCTGGGTCGACGGCACGCATCTCGATACGCTGCCGCCGCTCGCGTTCGACGAGGAGCAGGCATTATGGGACGCGTACGATGCCGACGCGGCGCGCCGCGACGGGCTCGAATTGCTCGGCGTCGATCGCCACGGCGCCGACTGGCGACACGACGGCCGCCGCGTGCGTACGCCGTTTGATACGCCATTGGCCGATGCGGGCGAATGGCGCGAGCGGCTGATGGCGTGCGCGTGGGATGTGACGTGACGTCGCGGATACCGGCGGGTCCGCGCCGAGCCCGTTTAGCGAGGCGCGCCATCCGATTTTCGTAAAACTCTCGTCCGATGAAAGCTTCTATTTTTCAAATGCAGGGTAATTGCGTATGTTGATAGGCCTAATAGCCAATCGCTAATGTCCTAATCTCTGTGTAGGAACGTAAAAATTTGAGAAAAGGCCGCGGCCGGTCAAAATGACACGTGTGAATTCCAATTGATCTCGGGATTTTCATGAATCCCGCTTCTATCAAATCTTTTTTGTGCTAATCTCTGCCTTCAAAAATCCGAGGCACATATATTTCATGAATGGTGAGCTGGCTGCAGACCGGCGCCATTGGTCAGATAGAAAGGGAAACTATGTCTTCTTACAAGGACCTGCTGGCCCAGCGGGAAAAGCTGGAGAAGCAAATCGAAGAAGCAAAGTCGCGTGAATACGCTGAAGTGCTGAATGACGTGAAGCAGAAAATTGCCGACTACGGCTTTTCGCTCGCCGAACTCGGTCTCAGCCGCGCGAAGGCAGGTAAGGTTGGCCGTCCGCGCGCAGGCGTTGCCGCGAAATACCGCGATCCGGAAACGGGCGCGACGTGGTCGGGCCGCGGCAAGCCGCCGCGCTGGATCGCAGGCAAGAACCGCGAACAGTTTGCGATTTAAACATCCGTTTAAATAGCCTGCTCTTCAAAAGAGCCGCGTGTCCGTTAAGGAGCGCGGCTTTTTTGTTTTCGGCGGTCGCCGCGCACATGGCGTTGTCATGAAAATGTAATGATGGGGCGTGAATGAAAATACGACCCGTTCGCATAAGCGGTTGATTTAAATAAGAAATTTGTGGGTATTGGCGGGGCTCGCGGCGCGCCCTTGATAGAATCGCGTATCGCTCACCGATATCTCATATTTCATGTCCACGTTTTCCGGCGACGCGCAGAGCGCAGATAAGCACGCGGTTGCACGCAAGAGCACGTTCGTCAGTATTGTGCTGAATGTCGTGCTTGCGACATTTCAGATCGTCGTCGGTGTGATTGCCCATTCGCAGGCATTGATTGCTGACGGGGTGCATTCGATTTCCGATTTGATCTCGGATTTTGTCGTGCTGGTTGCGAATCGGCATAGCGGCGCATCGCCGGATGCCGACCACAATTACGGCCACAGCCGCTACGAGACCGTCGCCTCGCTGTTTCTCGGCGCTATCCTGATTTTGGTCGGCGTCGGCATGCTGTGGCGGGCCGGCGACCGCCTCGTTAATCTCGAAAACATTCCGGCGGTACATTTTTCCGCGCTGATCGTCGCGCTGACGGTGCTCGTGTCGAAAGAGGCGCTGTTTCGCTACATGCTGCGCGAAGCGCGGCGCGTCCGTTCGGCGATGCTCGTCGCGAACGCATGGCATGCGCGTTCGGATGCCGCGTCGTCGCTCGTCGTCGCGATCGGCATCGTCGGCAGCCTGGCCGGCGTGCGGCTGCTCGACCCGATCGCGGCGGCGATCGTCGGCTTCATGGTGGCGCGCATGGGCTGGACGTTCGGCTATGACGCGTTGCAGGACCTCTCCGACCGCGCGCTCGGCACGACCGATACGGCCGAGATCCGCGCGCTGCTCGCGGCGACGCCGGGCGTGCGCGACGTGCACGACCTGCGCACGCGCAAGATGGGCGACGCCGCGCTCGTCGACGCGCACATCCTCGTCGATCCGAAAATCTCCGTCTCCGAAGGGCACTACATCGCCGAGACCGCGCGTGCGCGCGTGCTGAACGATCCGCGCGTGCTCGATGCGCTGATCCACGTCGATCCCGAGAACGACGCGGCGCGCCGTCCGGCCCTCGCGCTGCCGCCGCGCGGCGAGATCGTGGCACGGCTCGAGGCCGCGCTCGCGCAGCGCGGGCTGCACGCGGCGGCCATCAACCTGCATTACCTGAGTACGGGGCTCGAGATCGACGTGACGCTTGCCTGCGATCCGCGCGAGACAGATGCGGCGCTGGCTGGCCGGCTCGACGCCGACGCGCTGAAGCGCGAGTTCGGCGCGCGCAGGATCGGCTTTACGCGCACGATGCCCGCGCAGGCGTGACCCGCCGCGGGCGCGCGGGATGAACGGCCGCCAGCGCGTGCCGGCGCGTTACAGCGGCAGTTGCGTGTCGAACTTGATCTCGCGCAGCACGACGCTCGTGCGCACCTGCGACACGGCGGGGATCTTGAAGATGCGTTCGTGCAGGAACACGTCGTAGGCCTTGATGTCCGGCGCGACGATCTTGAGGATGTAATCGGCCTCGCCGGTCGTGCTGTAGCACTCGGTGACTTCCGGGCAGGTCGAGATCTCGCGCTCGAACTGCTCGACGCCGCCTTCGTTGTGGCGGGTCAGGTGCACGTGCGCGAGCGCGCAGACGTGCAGGCCGAGCTTCTCGCGATCGAGCAGCGCCGTGTAGCGCTGGATCACGCCCGACTGTTCCATGTCCTTGATGCGGCGCCAGCACGGCGTGCTCGACAGGCCGACCTGGTCCGAGATTTCCTGGACCGAACGGCGCGCGTCGAGCTGCAACAGGCGAAGGATTTTTTGCGAAAAGGAATCGAGCGTCACCTGCGCCTCCATGCGGCAGCTACAACACGCTGAATGTTAGAGGGCCGGGAAAGGAAAGGCAATCTGGCGTCGCGTTGTTGAGCAAGATTCGCTAACTTGCTCGCGGATCCGTGGGATTTTGTCCCGCGCCTGCGTTTTCCGACCGGTCGGTGTCCGACACCGCGAGGCCCGCGAGCGCGGCCTGCTGGCGGCGCAGGTCGGCCAGCATGTTGCAGAACAGCGCGCCTTGCTCGATCGCGTCGTCGAGCGCGACGTGCGTGTGCGGATGGTCGTCGAACCAGTGCTTCGGAAAGCGCGGCTTGATCGCCTTGCGGTACGGCAGGCCCGTCATCGCGAACGCGAGCGTCTTGATGTCGAGCGCCGACCACGAGAACGGGCAGCGGCCCGCGAAGCGCATCATGTACCAGAACATGAACGTGAAATCGAAGCCCGCCGGCATCGCGACGAACACCGGCTTGCCGGGCAGCGCCTCGACCCAGTCGACGTACGCGAGCAGCGCCGCTTCGGGCGCCTGCAGATCCTTCCGGCACGCGGCCCATGCTTCGGGCTCGGTCTTCCACCACGCTTCCTGTACCGGGTGCGCCTGCGCGCCCGGCAGCGTTTCGAGATTGGCCGAGAACGTTGCGATCAGTTGCTTGTCCTCGGTATAGGCGGCCGACGCGAAGCTCAGCATCGAGTGCGGGCCGGGAATCGGGCCGTCGGCCTCGACGTCGGTGCTGACGTAGATTTCCGGGATGGCGGTCTGGTTCATCCGAATACCTTGTCGGACACGAACGGGTTGGTGCGGCGCTCGTCGCCGAACGTCGACACCGGGCCGTGGCCCGGCACGAACGTCACGTCGTCGCCGAGCGGCCACAGCTTCTCCTTGATCGACCGGACGAGATCCTCGTGATTGCCGCGCGGGAAATCGGTACGGCCGATCGAGCCCGCGAACAGCACGTCGCCGACGATCGCGACGCGATGCGCGCGGCTGAAGAACACGACGTGGCCGGGCGTGTGGCCCGGGCAGTGATAGACCTCGAGCGTTTCGTCGCCGAACTGCACGGTGTCGCCATCGTTCAGCCAGCGATCCGGCTCGAAGGTTTCGGCGGCAGGAAAGCCGAAGCGTTCGCTCTGCATCGGCAGCTTCTCGATCCAGAAGCGCTCTTCTTCTTGCGGCCCCTCGATCGGCACGCCGTAATGCGTCGCGAGCGTCTTCGCGCCCGCGCAGTGATCGATGTGCCCGTGCGTGAGCAGCACCTTCTCGACCTGCACGTTCTGCCGCGCGACTTCCTGTTCGATCCGGTCGAGATCGCCGCCCGGATCGACGACGGCGGCGCGGCCCGTTTTTTCGCAGACGAGCAGCGAGCAGTTCTGCTGGAACGGCGTGACCGGAATGAGCGTGACTTTCATGGAGGCACCGGCGGCTAAAAGGAGCGATTGTACCGGTCGCGCGTGCCGCCTGCCGGTCGCGCGGCGCGCGTCGCGGTGCACGCCTCCGGGCATTCCCGGAGCATGTCGATTGTTACCGCCATAGTGAGAATCAATGGTCCCCGACGGGCGCTTTTCGAGACAACCTTTTGGTTTATGTATAATGCGCCCCATTGCACGTGAATTTCACGCAATTCGCTGGTGTTTCGGCCCCGTTGAAAAAGGGGCGTCGGAGGCACCGTCAAGCATCAGCCGCCGGGGAGTCCGGCGGTGTATCCAGCACCGAATATTCGGTGCTCACGTCTTGTCCGGCCGGGTGCTGCGCGCCCGCCTGCGGCCCTGCTGCCGCGCCGCCGGATGGGGCCTGTGCCGCCGTTCCTGTGAGTCGGTCGTTTCGACGCGCGCGAACGTGAAGCCATGTTCGATGGCGGCATGTGGGGTCTGGTCAGGCTGTTGGGGACAGGTTGCGCCAGACGTGAAAGCTAATCAGGACGGTTGCGGCCTAGACGAAAGCCGCGCCCATGCTAGCCGCCTGCTCGTATCCGAGCGGGGCGTGCACGCATTTGCCGTCCGGGCCGCATATCTGCGCCGTGAATCGGCGTGATGAAGGCGCGGCCCGAACCAGAAGGCGACACGTCGATGAATTTACGTTTTCCGAGTCGATTCGGGACCATTGCATTGTTTTTTGCGCTGACGGGCTGCGCGGTGCCACCCAGCCAGACCACCGGTAGCGCGAACCAGAAGAACGCCGTCGACAAGACGGCCGCCGCCGCGAAGGCGGATAGCGACAAGCAGCTGAATTTTGATTCCGCGCTGGCATCGATGCCGGCTGCCGACAGCAAGGACGCGAAGAAGTCGTCGCTGGCGGACGCCGAGCCGATCGACGGCAAGGATGTGTCGGATTTCCGCCAGACGGGCCGCGCATCGTGGTACGGGCGGGATTTCCACGGCCGCCGCACCGCGAACGGCGAGCGCTTCAACATGAACGCGCTCACCGCCGCACACCGCACGCTGCCGCTGTCGTCCTACATCAGGGTGACGAACGCGTCGACCGGCAAGTGGGTCGTCGTGAAGGTCAACGATCGCGGGCCGTTCAAGCGCGGCCGCGTGCTCGACCTGTCGTATGCGGCCGCCAAGATGATCGGCCTCGTGCACGCCGGCACGGGACGCGTGAAGATCGAAGGGCTGTCGCCGCAGGAAGCGCGCGAGGCACGCGACGAAATGTTCGCGTCGGTCTCGGCGAAGTAACGCAGCGGCTCGACCGCTCATGCAAAAGGGCTGCCCGCGGGCAGCCCTTTGTCTTTCCTGCGCGGCGCGATGCCGGCGCCGGCTTCCCGGTGCCGGCCGCCTCGCGCGTCAGCTTTCGTCCTTCAGCACCAGCGCACGCGCATACAGCGCGTTGCGCGACGCGCCCGTCAGCGCGGCCGCGAGCTTGGCCGCGCTCTTCACCGGCACCTCTTCCAGCAGCAGCTTGAGCAGCGCGTCGTGCGCGGTGTCGTCGGCTTCGCCGCTCGTCGCCGGTGCGCCTTCGACCACCAGCACGAACTCGCCGCGCTGCCGGTTCGCATCGCCGGCGAGCCAGGTCTGTCCTTCGGCCAGGGTGCCCTCGAACAACTGCTCGTGTAGCTTGGTGAGCTCGCGCGCGATCAGCAGCCGGCGCGCGGGGCCGAATGCGTCGGCGAGTGCGGCGACGGTTTCGGCGATCCGGTGCGGGGCTTCGTAGAACACCAGCGCATACGGGTGCGATACCAGCGCCTGCAGCGCGGTCGCGCGCTGCTTCGGCTTCGGCGGCAGGAAGCCCGCGAACGTGAACGCGCCGGCCCAGCCGCCGGCCACGCTCAGCGCGGTCACGGCCGCGCTCGCACCCGGCAGCGGGATCACCGCGAAGCCCGCGGCGCGCACCGCGTCGACGAGCCGCGCGCCGGGGTCCGAGATGCCGGGCGTGCCGGCGTCCGATACGTAGGCCACGCGCTCGCCGCCGCGCAGCAGTTCGATCACGCGTTGCGCGGCTTCGCGTTCGTTGTGCTCGTGCACGGCGACGAGCGGTTTCGAGATCCCGTAGCGGGCGAGCAGCTGGCCTGTGTTGCGGGTGTCTTCGGCCGCGATGCGGTCGGCGAGGCCGAGTACGTGCAGCGCGCGCAGCGTGATGTCGGCGGTGTTGCCGATCGGCGTGGCGACCACGTAGAGGGCAGCGTCCGGGTAGTGCTGCGTGTGCGCGAGTTCGAGGAGGGCAGTCATGGCAGGCAATGCGCGCAATCGCGGCGCAAGCGGAACAAGGACGGCATTGTGCCACGCGGCGCCGGCCCGGCCGGGCGCCGGGCGCGGATTGGTGCGCGCCGGCGACAACTTTTCGCATGCGGCGCGATCCAAACCGGGCGGCGCGGCGTTCCAGTTCAACACCAGCCACCTGACCGAACTGTTCGACCGCGTGGTCTTGCCGATCGGCGTGGCGACCACGTAGAGGGCAGCGTCCGGGTAGTGCTGCGTGTGCGCGAGTTCGAGGAGGGCAGTCATGGCAGGCAATGCGCGCAATCGCGGCGCAAGCGGAACAAGGACGGCAT
>NZ_JAAGPH010000199.1:0-10610 GCF_017104705.1 Burkholderia sp. Se-20373
TCTTCCGGCCGGGCGTGCCCGCGCTGACGCATTTCCCGGCGGACGCATGGCGCCACGCGATCGACCGCGCGCTGCGCCGCGCCGGCCGTGACTTGCTCGGCTATGGCGACCCGCTCGGCGAGCCCGCGCTGCGCGAATCGATCGCGCGCCACCTGGCCGTGACGCGCGGCGTGCGGTGCGATCCCGAGCAGATCGTGATCACGGAAGGCGCACAGGGCGCGATCGCACTGTGCGCGCAGTTGCTGACGAACCCGGGCGATACGGTGTGGGTCGAGGAGCCCGGCTATCGCGGCGCGCGCACCGCGATGCAGGCGGCCGACCTCGACGTCGTGCCGATGCCGGTCGACGCGGAAGGGCTGCGTGCCGACGAGGATGACTGGCGCGAGCGGACGCCGCGCCTCGTCTACACGACGCCGTCGAACCAGTTTCCGACCGGCGCCGTGCTGTCGATCTCGCGCCGGCTCGCGCTGATCGATGCCGCGCGCCGGCATCGCGCGTGGATCATCGAGGACGACTACGACAGCGAATTCCGCCACACCGGCGAGCCGATCGGCGCGATGCACGGGCTCGCGCCCGATTCGCCCGTCGTCTATCTCGGCTCGTTCAGCAAGACGATGTTTCCGGCGCTGCGGATCGGTTTTCTCGTGCTGCCCGATGCGCTGCTGGCCGCGGTGCGGCCGGTGCTGCCGGAGATGCTGCGCGGCGGGACGCGCCACGTGCAGCTCGCGCTGGCCGATTTCATCGAGACGGGCGAGTACGGCCGCCATCTCGGCCGCATGCGCCGGCTGTATCGCGACCGGCGGCGCTTGCTGCTGGCTTCGCTGGACGGCAACCTGAGCGTGCCGCATCAGATCGAGGGCGGGCCGTGCGGGCTGCATCTCGCACTGCGGCTGCCGGCGCGCTACCGCGATCGCGCGATCGTCGACGCGGCGCGTGCGCATGGCATCGGGCCGTTTCCGCTGTCGGGTTTTTCGATCGATGCGGGATCGGCGGGCAACGGGCTCGTGCTCGGCTTCGGCAATACGTCGGCCGACGCGTTCGAGCCGATGTTGCGGATGCTGTCGGCGATCGCGGAGGGGGTGGGTGGGGATTGACGTGGGTGGCGGCAGGCCGCGCGGGTGGCATCACCCGCCGCCGGTGATCTCCGCGACCGTATCGCTTGCGATTTCACTTCGGGATCCCGACAAGAGAATCGAGTCATGAATGTGCGAACTGGATCGGTGACGACCGTCGTTGCTCCGGCTGCTTTCGCCACGGGAGCCGAGCGCTCTCGTGCGACGGATGACAATCGGACTTGTGCGGATTGACGAACCGCGCACTTTGTTAGAAACGAACCCCGTCGCGGCTCCGCGTCTGCCGCGCCGCCCGGCATTCGGGTTTCGATTCGTATGTTCGAACCGGCCGCGTGGACTATAAATGGATGGGTGTACCGGGCCGTGTCGAGCGCCTGCGCGTCTCGCGCATGTCGGCGCCGTGACTCCCGGGGGAGGTGCACCGTGGTTCGCCAGACGCTTGCTCGCGCCGTGCTTTGCACCGCGTTGATCGGGGGCGTGTTTGCCGGCTGTCTGCCGGCCCCGCCGGCCGCCCTTGCCGGAACCCTCTCGCCGCCCGTCACGCCGCACCCGATGAAGCAACGGCCGGCTGCCGCACCTTACGCGATGCCGGTCGATTTTCCGGCGATCGTCGACCGCTACGGCCCGGCCGTCGTGACCGTCATGACCGCCGCCGACCAGCAGGCGAGCGGCCCGTCCTTCGCGATCCTCGATCCCGACGATCCGCTCGCCGCGTTCTTCCGGCATGACGCACCGCCGCCCGCGCAGGGCCCGCAGGGGCAAGGCCAGCAAGCACAGGCGCCGGCACCCGACACCGCGCCGCGCGCGGTATCGGGCAGCGGCTCGGGTTTCATCGTCAGCGCCGACGGCCTGATCCTCACGTCGGCGCATGTGGTCGACGAAGCGACCGACGTGACGGTACGCCTCACCGACCGCCGCGAATTCAAGGCGACGGTGCTGGCCGTCGACCCGCAAAGCGACGTCGCGGTGCTACGGATCGACGGGAAGAAACTGCCGTTCGTGCGCATCGGCGATTCGTCGAAGGTGCGCGCGGGCGAGCCGGTGATGACGATCGGCGCGCCGGACGGATCGGGCAACACGGTCACGGCCGGCATCGTCAGCGCCACGTCGCACCGGATGCAGGACGGCAGCGCGTTTCCGTTCTTCGAAACCGACATCGCGCCGAACCCCGACAATTCCGGTGGCCCCGTCTTCAATCGCGCGGGCGACGTGATCGGCATCGCGGTGCAGGTCTATACGGGCCCGGACCGCTACGCGAGCACGACGTTCGCGATCCCGATCGCGTTAGCCGCAAAGGTGCGGGCGCAACTGCAGAAGCAGATGCAGGCGCAGGCGCAGCAGTCCCCGGCGCCGGATGCGTCGTCGTCCGGCAATGCGATCGGTGTCGACGTGCAGGATGTCGGCATCGGGCTGGCCGCGGCGTTCGGGCTGCCGCGTCCGGCGGGCGCGCTCGTCAACGGCGTCGCGCCCGGCTCCCCGGCTGCCGTGGCCGGCGTGAAGCCCGGCGACGTGATCGTGAAGCTGGGTGACAAGACGATCGGCCGTTCGGCCGAACTGAACGACCTGGCCGCCGCGCTGCCGCCGGGCCAGAAGGCGCCGCTGCGGTTGATCCGCAACCGCGCGCCGGTGATGCTGACGATCACGGGTGCCGACGAGGCCGCCGGCAACGCGGGTGCGACCGTCGGCATGGCTGCGCCGAAGGCGGCTGCACGACCGGCGGCGGGCGCAGCGGCTGCCGACGGCGGCGACCGCCTCGGGCTGACGATGCATGCGCTCAGCGACGACGAGCGCCGCTCGACGGGGCTCGCGGTCGGGATGATGGTGGACGCGGTGCACGGCCCGGCAGCCAAGGCCGGCATCCAGCCGGGCGACGTCGTGCTGGAGCTCAACGACACGCTGCTCGAGACGCCCGACGACATACCGACGCTCGAAGCGAACGGCAGCGTGATCGCGGTGCTGATCCAGCGCAACAACGCCCGGAAATTCGTGTCGGTGCATGCGCGCTAGGGCGTTGACGCACTCGCTATCGTCCGCCTACCATCGTTCGATCTCGCACGTAGTCAGCGAGGCATTCAGGAGCCATCCGGCATGAACGCAGCATTCATCATCGTCGTAGTCCACAGGCGCAGGGTCCGGTAGCGGCACCGCGCCGGCACCCATGCGCCCCCGACTCGTTCGGGGGTTTTTTTTGCATTGCGCACGGCCGTGCGGCACGTGCATGGAGGGCATCCGCTTGCAATCGAACCTGCCGATCGCTTCCGAACGGGCGTCACCGAGACTCGCGACGCTGATCCTGCTGTGTGCGTGCTCGGTGCTGCCGCTGAGCCTGTTCCTGCCGTCGTTGCCGGCCATCGCGCGCGACCTGCGCGCCGACTATGCGCTCGTCGCGCTGTCGCTCGGCGGTTACGCGGCGGTGGCCGCGTCGCTGGAGTTCGTGATGGGCCCGCTGTCGGACCGGTTCGGGCGGCGGCCGGTCGTACTGGTGAGCGTCGGCGTGTTCGCGCTCGGCTCGCTCGGCTGCGCGATGGCGACCAATATTCGTGCATTCCTGGCGTGCCGGCTGATGCAGGCGGCGATCACGTCGGTCTATCCGGTATCGATGGCGACGATCCGGGACACCGGCGGCGGGGCGCGCGCCGCGAGCCGGATCGGCTATGCGGCGATGGCGGCCGCGTTCGCGCCGATGCTCGGCCCGACGCTCGGCGGCGCGCTCGACCAGGCGTGGGGCTGGCGCGCGAGCTTCTGGCTGCTCGGCGCGGCGGGCATCGCGTTGCTCGTCTGGTGTGCGTTCGACCTCGTCGAAACCCATGCGAACCGGTCGTCGAGCCTCGGGCAGCAGCTTCGCGCGTATCCGGCGCTGCTCCGTGCGCGCCGTTTCTGGGCTTATGCGCTCTGCATGGCGTTTTCGACCGGCGCGTTCTACGCGTTCCTGGCCGGCGCGCCGCTCGCCGCGCAAACGGTGTTCGGCATCGCGCCCGCGGAGATCGGCTTCTACATCGGGACCATCACGGCCGGCTTCGTGTGCGGCAGCTTCGTGGCGGCGCGTTACGCGCGCCGCTACGCATTGGCCACGACGATCCTGCTCGGACGGGTGGTCGCGTGCGCGGGGCCGTTGATCGGCCTCGCGCTGAGGTTCGGTGGGGCGACGCAGGCGATCGCGTGGTTCGGGCCGTGCGTGCTGGTCGGCATCGGTAACGGGCTGACGAATCCCGGCGCGCATGCCGGCGCGGTGTCGGTGCGCCCGGAACTGGCGGGCAGCGCGTCGGGGCTGGCCGGCGCGATGACGATCGCCGGCGGCGCCGCGCTTTCGTCGTTGACGGGGGCGGTGCTGACGGCCGGCAACGCGGGCTATGCGCCGCTCGCGATGATGCTGCTGTCGGCCGCGATCGCACTGGCGGCGGCCGTCTGCGTGAGGGTGTTCGATGCGCGGGACGCGGGGCGGTGACCGCAGACGCGCGGCGTCGCCTCGCAGAGCCGGGCATGGGGGTGGGCACGGCTACCGTGCCGTGGACGATTGGCGGACAATCGATCGATTATCGGGAGACGACGAACCCGCCGCGCGCCGGGCATGCTCCGACGCGCGCAGCGCGACTGGACGAGGATGCGATGAGCGACTTTTCTGATTTCCAGCGAGACATTGCCGACGCCGCGAGAGCGACATTCAGGGCGCTGCGGGCGTTGCATCCGGACGAGCATTTCTATGCATTCGCGCTGTATACCGACAGCGGTGCGATGACGGTGGTGCCGGCGGCCAATTCGGTCGAAGGGCTGCGCCGGATCCGCGCGCAGCAGGCCGTCCCGGACGACGACCCGTGGTATGCGTGGGGTTGCTCCGAATGGGCGTACGCGGCGGCGGAAGCGTCGCCGTTCAATGCGATCTGCGGCAAGCTCGCCGATGACGTGCTGAGCCCGCAGTTCGTCCGCTCGAGATTCCCGGAGTTCGCGCGGCAACTGCACGCCGACATGATCGCGGCGTTGCGCCTGCTCGACCGCGAAGGCTTGTTCGGCACGGGCGACGACAGGGCGGCGATCACGCTGTTCGTGTCGATCAGCGACGACGATGCGGCCGAGGCGCTGGAAAACGAATCGGCGAAGGCGCTGAATCCGCCGGCCGTCGCCGACGCATTCCTGCGCCGCTACGACTGACTGAAATCGGGATCGCGCACGGCGGCCCCGCGCAGGCGGCCGCCATGCGTGCTGCGTGTCGGCTTATGGCTTACGGCTTCGCGCCCACGACGAATTCGAACGTCGCGACGCCGTCGACGCCGCCCGTGACGCGATCGCCCGGCTGCAGCGCGCCGACACCCGCCGGCGTGCCGGTGAAGATCAGGTCGCCTGCCTTCAGCTCGACCGAGCGCGACACATACGCGATGACGTCGGGCACGGCCCAGATCATGTCGGCCAGGTCGCCTTGCTGGCGCGTGTCGCCGTTGACCGCGAGCCAGATGCGGCCCGTCGTCGGGTGGCCGGTGGCCGCTGCGGCGCGCAGCGGGGTCACGGGGCCTGATGCATCGAAGCCTTTCGCCCAGTCCCACGGACGGCTCAGCTTCTTCGCTTCGGCCTGCAGGTCGCGGCGCGTGAGGTCGACGCCGACGCCGTAGCCCCACACGTGCGACAGCGCGTCGGCCGGGTCGATCGACCGGCCGTCCTTGCCGATCGCGACGACCAGCTCGATTTCGTGATGAAGGTCGTTGGTCAGCGGCGGATAGGCGACGGTGCCGCTGGCCGGGACGATCGCGTCGGCCGGCTTCGTGAAGAAGAACGGCGGTTCGCGGTCGGGATCGGCGCCCATTTCGCGCGCGTGGTCGGCGTAGTTGCGGCCGACGCAGAAGACGCGGCGCACCGGAAAGCGCGCGGACGACTGATCGACTTCGACGGAAGGACGCTCGGCAGCGTCGATGACATAAGCGGACATCGGATGGCCTCGTTCGGTGATAGGACGGATGCCGCACTCGTACGGTGCACGGGTCGGCATGCGTGCAACGATACCCGACAGCCGAGTGGCCGGATGCGACGCAACTGCGTTTTACCGGGACAAAACTACGCGTCGGCCGCCGCCGGTGCGTCGTCGCCGTCCGGCAGCGCGGCGTTCGCGTCGCGGTACGCCTTCGGCGACACGCCGACCCGTGCACGGAAGCGCCGCGCGAAATACCCTTCGTCGCGAAAGCCGACCGAGCGTGCGATATCGGCGATGCGCCGGCTGGTATGGGCCAGCAGCGACTGCGCGAGCGCGATCCGGCGCTCGGTCACGAGATCGGTAAAGGTGCTGCCGGTTTCCTTGCGGACCAGGTGCGCCAGGTAGTTGGGCGACAGGAACGCGGCCTCGGCGGTCGCGGCGAGCGTCAGGTCCTCGCGGGTCAGGTTGGCGCGCACGTGGCGCAGCACGCGCGCGAGCGCGTCGCGCCGGCCCGCGCGCTGGGCGCCGCGCTGCGCGAGCTTGTCCAGCGCGCCCGCGTACTGCGTGCAGACGAGCCCGATCAGCTGCAGCAAGTAGCCGCGCAGCAGCGTGGTCGAGCCGAACGTGCGCACGCGATCGGTGTCGAGCATGCACAGCGCGAGGCGGCGCGCTTCTTCGTAGGTGTCGCCGGTCAGGATGAAGTCGAGGTGTTCCTGGAAGCGGAACGGCGTCAGCTCGGGAAAGCGGTGCGCGGGCACGTCCTCGAGATCGAGCGGGTCGACGTCGAGATCGGCGCGCAGGAACGCCTGGCTGAAGTTGATCACGATGAAGTGCGCGCCTTCCGGATGCGGGATCAGGTGCTCGCGGTGCGGCAGCACGAACGCGAGCGCGCCGCGCGGAAACGGCCGCGTGACGCCGCCGATCCGCTGCTCGGTGTCGCCGCCGAGATTGAACTGGATCTGGAAATACGCGTGCCGGTGCGGCTCGGTGATCGCCTGGCGCGACGCCTGGTCGCGGATGTAGAAGTCGAGCCGGTCGCTGCGTTCGGGCATCCCGTACAGGCGCGGCGGGGCGATGGAGGGCATGAAGGATTCTGCTGTTCGTGACGCGGTTGAGCCGCGATGGTACAGCGAACCGGGCGGGACGGCGATCTGTGCGGCCGCATGGCTTCGCCCGGTGTCGCTCGCGGCGTGCCGCGCGGCGGTTACTCGTCCGGATGGAAGCCGAGATAACCGGCGTGCGGGTTGGCGCTACCGGCACGCTGGCTTGCCGCGCCGACGGACCCGAGCGCATCCAGCGTCGACGTACGGTTCGACAGCAACGTCCACGCGATGGTGTCGTCGGCGCTGGCCGGGGCCGATTCCGACGCGCGCTGTGCCGTCAAAGCCGTCAGCGCAGCAAGCAGCGCGGCGGCCGACGGCGCATGGACCGCGAACCCTTCGTTGGCCACCGCCGCCGTATCGATCCCCAATGCCGCGCACAACCGCGCCCGCAGCGGCGTCTCGGCTTCGCTTGCCGCACGCGAGCGCGCGATGTGCTCGCGGGTGTCCGCGTCGACGATCGTGCCGCCGCGGACGAACGGCGCCTGCTGCCACGCGTCGGGCGTGCATTGCTTGCCGTCCGGCACCAGCGGCACGAACGGATTCACTTCGGCCGGATAGATCCGGCACACGAGCGGACGCGCGTCGTAGATCGCGCATCGCAGGTCGTCGAGCAGGTTCGGGCATGGGCCGGCATGGGTCGCGGTGAGCATGACCGTGATGCGGACGGGCAGCGAGCCGCTGAGCGCGGCGCTCGAGCGCACGCGCTTGTACGCGGCGAACGCGTTGTCGGGTTCGGGCTCGACGAGCCACGGCATCGCATCGCACAGCAGCTCCACGTGGCCGCCGCGCTGCAGCCACGCAATCGCCTCGTCGATCGTCAGCGGAATGCGCAGGTCGCGGCAGCATCCGCCGCAGCCGTTGCAGGCAAAGTCGATATCGGTGGGGGTGTCGTTCATGCTTGATTCGATACGGATAACAGGGTGCCGCGAAGCGTCGCGACAGGGCAGCGGTGCGCGTTCATCGGGTGACCAGCGGCGCGACCCGGCGCCGCAGCTCGGGCACGACGTCGGTGTCGAACCACGGGTGGTGCTTGAACCACGCCTGGTTGCGCGGCGACGGATGCGGCAGCGGCAACACGTCGGGGCCATAGTCGCGCCAGGCGTGCACGGTGTCGGTCAGCGTGGCCTTGCGCGACTCGCGCAGGAAATGCCGCTGCGCGTACTGGCCGATCAGCAGCGTGAGCCGGATCGACGGTAGCTCGGCGAGCAGCCGGTCGATCCACAGCGGCGCGCATTCGGGGCGCGGCGGGTTGTCGCCGCTTGCGCCTCGGCCCGGGTAGCAGAAGCCCATCGGCACGATCGCGAAGCGCGTCTCGTCGTAAAACGTGTCGGTGTCGATGCCGAGCCAGCCGCGCAGCCGCTGGCCGCTCGCGTCGTCCCACGGGACGCCGCTCGCATGCACGCGTGCGCCCGGCGCCTGCCCGACGATCAGGATGCGCGCGTCGCGATGGGCCCGCACGACGGGGCGCGGGCCGAGCGGCAGGTCGGCTTCGCAGGCACGGCACGCGCGGATTTCGGTGAGCAGCACGTCGAGCGGCGCGCGCGTGGGTTTCGGCATCGAATCGGATCGGGGACGGAGTGGTCATGCGGCGTCACCCGGGGGCCGCGTGCCGGGCGCCGGCAGGCGGCCCGGGAAAGGCGTGGCGCGGGAGCGCGCGCCGCCTGCATCACGCGGTACGCATCACGCCTGCGACAGGCCCGGTGCGCCGCTTTCGGCGACGGCAGCATCATACAACGCGGTTTGTGCGATCGCCCGGGCGATCCCCGCGTCGTCGTGCGCGCCGTCGAGCATGCCCCAGCGCCGGTATTGGGACAGGAACCACTCGCCTTCGCGCGGATCGGGGCGGTTCACGGCGCCGCCGTCGTGGAAGCGGATCGGCAGCGGCGGCACGGCGAACGGGCCCGAGCCGTAGTCACCGAGCAGGCGCGGCGCGATCAGCCGGGCCGGCACGCCGAGCGCATCGGGCGATGCGAGCCAGTCGGCCGCCTCGCGACGGTGCGCGGCGCTGTCGAGCCAGGCGCACGCATCGACGAGGGTGCGGATCAGCGCGCGGGCCGTGGCCGGATACAGCGCGACGAAATCGCGCCGGGCCGCGAGCACCTTCTCCGGATGATCGGGCCAGATCTCGCTCGTGACGGCAACGGTCCGCCCCGCGCCGCAGGCCTCGGCCACCGCATGCCACGGCTCGCCGGCGCAGAAGCCGTCGAGCTCGCCGCCGGCGAGCGCGGCCACCATCTCGGGCGGCGGGATCACGACGCTGCGCACGTCGCGCAGCGGATCGACGTCGTGCGACGCGAGCCAGTGGTTCAGCCACATCGCGTGCGTGCCGGTCGGGAACGTCTGCGCGAGGAGCGGCTTGCGGCCGAGCGTCGCGAACGCGTCGCGCACGCTGCCGCCGGCGCGATACGCGTCGGCGAGGCCGCGCGACAACGAGATCGCCTGGCCGTTGCGGTTCAGCACCATCAGCGCGGCCATGTCGGCCTGCGGGCCGCCAATGCCGAGCTGCAATCCGCAGACGAGCCCGTACAGCGCATGCGCGGCGTCGAGCTCGCCGCTCAGCAGCTTGTCGCGCACGGTGGCCCACGACGGCTGGCGGCTGAGTTCGAGCGTGAGGCCGTGCCGTTCGCCGAGGTTCAGGCGCTGCGCGACGATCAGCGGGGCCGCGTCGCTCAGCGCGACGAACCCGAGGCGAAGATGTGCGCGTTCCGGCGCGGCGGGAGAAGAGGTATCCATGGCATTCATGACTGGGGTGACGCGTCGACCAGTTGCCGCGCGACGTCGACGATGCGCAGGCCCTGATCCATCGCGCGCTTGCGCAGCGCCGCGTAGGCATCGTGTTCGGACAGCTTGCGCGCGTCCATCAGCAGGCGCTTCGCGCGGTCGATCAGCTTGCGCTCCGCGAGCTCGCGCTCGACGTCGGCCAGCCGGCGGCGCAGCGCGTCGTCGTGCGAGAAGCGGGCAAGCGCGACTTCGAGAATCGGCGCGAGACGCTCGGCCGACAGCCCTTCGACGAGATACGCGCTGACGCCCGCGCCGACCGCCGCGCGGATCAGCGACTGGTTGGCGTCGTGGCTGAACATCAGCACGGGGCGCGGCGCGGTGGCGTGCATCACGGCGAGCTGCTCGAGCGTGTCGCGCGACGGCGAATCGGTATCGATGATCACGACGTCGGGATGCTGCTCCTCGACGGCGGCCGGCAGGCGCGCGGGCGTCGCGACGTCGTTCAGCATCTCGTAGCCGAGGTGCGCGAGCGCGTCGCCGAGCTCGCCGATCGGCTTGTCGGTGTCGGTGACGAGCAGCACGCGCAGGCGGGGAGAAGAAGCAGACGGACTCATGACGCGGACGGCGGCGGCGAAAGCGTGGCGCGATGGGCGGAGCGGGGGCGGCGGCCCCGTGCGGACAGCGTGTCGGTGCCGTGCGCGGCGGCACGGCGGCCGGCGCCGCTGTCTTCATGATAGGTGGGCGGCCGGTGCCGCGTGGTGTCGCGCATGCTACGCGGCCCGGGACAAGGCCGTTTCGATCGCGGCACCCGCGTCC
>NZ_JAAGPH010000200.1:0-10813 GCF_017104705.1 Burkholderia sp. Se-20373
TCCGTCGCGCCGGCGCGCACCGCGACGTCGACCGCGTGTGCGTCGAGGTCGAACACCGTCAGCGCGTGGCCGGCTTTCAGCAGGTTGGCGGCCATCGGGCCGCCCATGTTGCCGAGTCCGATGAATGCGATTTCCATATGCAGGCTCCCGGGGTCAGCGCAGCGCGATCGTCGTGTTCACGCCGCCGGCCGTCGCGTCGTCGTCGAACCAGCGCGCGGTGACCGTCTTCGTCTGCGTATAGAACTGCACGACCTGCTTGCCGTACGGGCCGAGATCGCCGAGCTTCGAGCCGCGCGAACCGGTGAAGCTGAAGTAGGGCACCGGCACGGGGATCGGGATGTTGATGCCGACCTGGCCGATGTCGATCTCGCTCTGGAACTTGCGTGCGGCCGCGCCGCTCTGCGTGAACAGGCCCACGCCGTTGCCCATCGGGTTGCGGTTGACGAGCGCGATCGCTTCGTCGAGCGTGTCGGCTTCGAGCACGACCACCACCGGCCCGAAGATTTCTTCCGTGTAGATCGACATGTCGGTCGTCACGCCCGAAAAGATCGTCGGGCCGACGAAGTTGCCCTGCTCGTAGCCGGGCACCTTCACGTCGCGGCCGTCGAGTTCGAGTTTCGCGCCGGCCTTTACGCCTTCGTCGATCAGCGACAGGATGCGTTCCTTCGCCGCCTTCGACACGACCGGCCCGACGTCCGTGCCGGCTTCCGCGCCCGCATTGACCTTCAGCGCCTTCGCCTTCTCGACGAGCTCCGGCAGCCAGTCGCGTGCCTTGCCGACCAGCACGACGACCGACGTCGCCATGCAGCGCTGGCCGGCCGCGCCGAAGCCCGCGCCGACGAGCGCGTTGATCGACTGCTCGCGGTGCGCATCGGGCAGCACGACCGCGTGGTTCTTCGCGCCCATCATCGACTGCACGCGCTTGCCGTGCTGGCTGCCGAGGTTGTACACGTGCGTGCCGACGCGCGTCGAGCCGACGAACGAGATCGCCTTGATGTCCGGATGCGTGCAGAGACGGTCGACCACCGTCTTGCCGCCGTGCACGACGTTCAGCACGCCCTGCGGCACGCCGGCCTCGATCGCGAGCTCGACGAGCTGCATCGTCGACAGCGGATCCTGCTCCGACGGCTTCAGCACGAACGTGTTGCCGCACACGATCGCCATCGGGAACATCCACAGCGGGATCATGCCGGGGAAGTTGAATGGCGTGATGCCCGCGCACACGCCGATCGGCTGGCGCAGCGTGTAGGTGTCGACGCCGCCCGCGACGTTCTCCGCGAATTCGCCCTGCTGCAGCGTGCCGATCGAGCACGCGTGCTCGACCACTTCGAGGCCGCGGAAGATGTCGCCCTGCGCGTCGGGCAGCGTCTTGCCTTGCTCGGCTGTCAGCGTGTGCGCGATCCGTTCGAGATTGCGGCGCACGAGATCCTGGAACTTCAGCATGATGCGCAGCCGCGCGCCGATCGGCGTCGTCTTCCAGGTCTGGAACGCGCGCTGCGCGGATGCGATCGCGGCATCGACCTCGTCGAGCGTCGCAAACGGCACGCGGCCGATCACTTCCTGCGTCGCCGGGTTGACGATGTCGCCCCATTCGGCGCTTCGCGATTCGACGAACGCGCCGTCGATCAGCAGCTTGGCGGTGGGCAGGGCGAGGGTGGTCTGGGGAACTGCGGCGTTCATGGATGTCTCCGTAAAGCGGTGTGACGATGAAATGGGTGTCTGCTTGCGCCGCGCGTGGATGCGCGGCGGGCAGCAGGCGGAACTGAAATCGATCGAAGGCAGGCCGGCGGGTCAGGCGCGTGCCGGGCGCATCAAAGCGGTACACGCGAGCGCGAATACGCCGAAGCCGACGAGGTACGCGATCACGTAATGCGGTTGTCCGCCGCCGACTTTCAGCAGCGACGTCGCGATCATCGGCGCGAAGCCGCCGCCGATCACGCCGGCCAGCTGCACCGACAGCGAGATGCCGCTGTAGCGGATTTCCGCGGGGAACTGCTGCGCGAACAGCAGCGATTCCGGCGCATAGAGGATCGGGAACACGACACCGAGGCCGAGCACGATCGCCCACCACGCGTACGACACCTGCTGTGTGCCGAGCATCATGAAGAACGGCGCGGCGAACGCGCACATCAGCACGAGGCCGATCGCGAACAGCCGGCGCTGGCCGATGCGGTCGCTCAGGTGGCCGCACAGCGGCATCGTGACGAGCGACAGCGCCGCGCCGGCCGTGATCGCGTGCAGCATCTCGGCCTTCGGCAGGTGCAGCTGCTGCGTCGCGTAAGCGAGCGCGAACGTGACGACCATGTAGAACCAGGTGTTCTCGGCGGCGCGCGCGCCGACGATTGTCAGCACCTCGCGCGGATGGCGGCGCAGCGCGGCCGTCACCGGCGATTTCTCGGCCTTGCCCAGGCGCTGCATCTTCTCGAAGTCGGGCGATTCGGGCACTTTTGCACGGATGAACCAGCCGAGCCCGACGAGCGCGATGCTCGCGAGGAACGGCACGCGCCAGCCCCACGACAGCATGTCGGCTTCCGGCAGCGCGGCCACCGCGGCCATCGCGACCGACGACAGGATCAGGCCGAGCCCGACGCCCGTCTGCGGCAGGCTGCCGAACAGCCCCTTGCGGCCCTTCGGCGCGTGCTCGACGGCCATCAGCACCGCGCCGCCCCATTCGCCGCCGACGGCCATCCCCTGCAGGAAGCGCATCGCGATCAAGAGCGCGGCGGCCCAGTAGCCGATGCGGTCGTACGACGGGATCAGCCCGATGATCATGCTCGGCACGCCCATCAGCAGCAGCGTGATCATCAGCATCGACTTGCGGCCGATGCGGTCGCCGAAGTGGCCGAACACGATGCCGCCCATCGGCCGGCCGATGAAGCCGACCGCGAACGTGCCGAACGCGGCGAGCGTGCCGACGACCGGGTCCAGCGACGGGAAGAAGATGCGGTTGAAGACGAGGGCGGCGGCCGTGCCGTAGAGGAAGAAGTCGTACCACTCGATCGTGGTGCCGGCCATGCTGGCCCAGCCGGCCAGCAGGTAGTGCTTCGCGGTGCGCGCGGGCGCCGGCGCCGCGACTGTCGCATGCTCATCGAGGGTGGATCGGGTCTGCATGGTGTCTCCGTGGTGGTGCCGCGGCTCGTGGTCCGCAGGTCACGGTCGAGTATAGTTATGCGCAGATTCATCATGTACCGATAAAGAAACCGGTTGGATGTGCATTTATGCATATCGACAGCCGGGCCCGAGACTCCAGCCCCTTTTTTCCTCATCGATGCGCACTGCCACCGAGCCGGTTTCCGGCAACCTGAACTGGGACGACCTGCGCTTTTTCCTCGAAGTCGCGCGCACGCAGCGCGCGAGCGGCGCCGCGAAGCGGCTGGGCGTCGACTACACCACCGTCGCGCGGCGCATTCGCGCGCTCGAGGCCGCGATGGGCACGCTGCTGTTCGACAAGTCGCGCTCCGGCGGCTTCACGCTGACGGCCGAAGGGCAGCGGCTCGTCGCGTATGCGGACGCGATGGAGACGACCGTGCAGTCCGCGTGCGACCAGGTCGCGAATACGGGCGAGGCGCTGTCGGGCCATGTGCGGATCGGGTCGACGGAAGGGTTCGGCTGCTTTTTCCTCGCGCCGCAGCTCGCGCAGTTTCGTGCCGAGCATCCGCACGTGACGGTCGACCTGCTGCCGGTGCCGCATTTCGTCAACCTGCCGAAGCGCGAGGCCGACCTCGCGATCACGCTCGAGCGGCCCGAGCGCGGGCCTTACGTGGTCACCAAGCTGTGCGACTACCAGTTGCGGCTCTATGCGACGCGCGACTATCTCGCGAACCATGATCCGATCACCTGCACCGACGATCTCGCGCGGCACGCGTTCATCAGTTACGTCGACGATCTCGCGTTCAGCAACGAGCTGCTGTACCTGGACCGCGCGGTGCCGGGCGCGACGGCCGGGCTGCGCACGACGAGCGTGATCGCGCAGTATTTCGCGGCGCTGCAGGGCGGCGGGCTGGCGATCCTGCCGTGTTTCATGGCGGCCACGCAGCCGGCGCTGGTGCCGGTGCTGCCGGACGACGTGGTCGTCACGCGGTGCTTCTGGCTGACCTGCCGCGAGGATCTGCGCAAGCTGCGGCGCGTGACCGCGCTGTGGGATTACCTGCGCGCGGCGGCGGACGCGAATCGCGCGCTGCTGTCGGGGGAGTCGGGGAAGCTGAGGTTCGTCGGCGAGCCGGAATAGCGCGCGACGTGGCCGCGGCGAAGGCGGCCGTGCGGTTCATGGCGTGAACACGGCCCGGCGGCGAACCTGCCGGCAAGCGAAGCATTGAAGAATCGGGGAACCGGGGGCGAGACAGATGGCATTGACGCATGCGGGCAAGGTCTTCGTGGTGTGTGTGGCGGTCTTTGCCGTGGCCGCTTATTGGCTCGCGTCGCGCATGGTGCGCCGCCAGTCCGGCGCCCGGCGCGGTGCGAAGGGGGCGCCGAATCGCGGCGCGGTCGCATTCTGGTGGCTCGTGTGCTTTTGCCTGGTGTCGCTGTTCTTCCCGTTCGCGTACTGGATCGGCGACGAGTTCTACGTGCTGGCCGTCTCGCCGAAATACGAGGCGACCGTCGTGTCCTACACGTCCGAGTGGGATACCTGCGAGCGCCGCGACAGCGACGGGCGGACCGAACGGTATCAGTGCCTGAAATACACGTCGATGCTGGAAGCCGCGCTGCCCGACGGCAAGCGCGTGGTGATGCCGGGCAACGTCCGTTCCGGCGGCGCGCCGGAAATCGGCGAGCGGATCGATGTCGTGTTGCCGCCCGGTGCGGATCAATGGCACGAACGCAGCGTGCGCAGCATCGGCCTGCTGGCCGGCGGCGCGGTGATGGTCGCGATGATCGGGTACTTCATTTACCTGATCGCGGCGTACGGCGCCGGCCGGAACATCGACCGCGCGGCCCGCTTCGGCGTGGCGGCGGTGGTCAACGGGCTCGTGCCGCTCGGCGCGCTGCTGATGGAAATCGGGTTCCTGAGCGTGCCTTATCGCTACTGGGCGCGAGGGAATCCGGAAGATTGGCCGGTGTGGGTGCTGGCGCTCAGCCTGCTGTTCGCGCTCGCGCTGCTGCCGTTGCTGCTGATCTACGCGCGAACGGCCTGGCGCGCGGTCGTGAAGTAACGGAGATGGCGGCGCGGTCGTGCCATCATTGCCGCACCGACAGCCGCCAGGAGACGGTCGCGGAAATTCATTCCCAGTGGACGTTCGATTGCCGGCCCGAGCCTGTCTGGCCGCATTTTCTCCATGCCCGGATGGACGACACGCGGCCGTTGCTGTTCCGCCTCGGCGTGCCGAAGCCGGTCAGTTGCCGCGTGCCGGAAGGCGTGCCGGCCGTCGGCGACACACGGCAGTGCACGACCGATCGCGGCACGATCGACCAGCGGATACTCGTGCTCGACGAGCCGCCGGCCACCCCGCGACCGCGCACCGGAACCCGGTTTTCAACCCGGGCACTCGAGCCGGTCCGCGAGTTCGTTCAGATCCCTGACGTCGAAGTCCCACGCATCATCGGCTTTCAGGTCGGTCGTCTGGCCGGGCCCGTGTTCGGTCGGCCGCAGCACGAACGCGGTCGACAGCCCCTGCCGGCGCGCGGCCGCGAGATCGCCGTTGTGCGCGGCGACCAGGCACAGCTCGGCCGGTTCGACGCCGAGAATCTCGACCGTATCGCTATACACCTGCGGCGACGGCTTGTACGCGCGGACGACCTCCGCACCGAGAATCGCATCCCACGGCAGCCCCGCACGTTTCGCGACGTCGACCATCAGCCGGATGTTGCCGTTCGACAGCGGCGCGATGATGAAGCGCCGCTTCAGCCGTTGCAGCGCCGCGACGGCGTCGGGCCACGGGTCGAGGCTGTGCCACGCGAGGTTGAGCGCGTCGATGTCGGCGTCGGGCACGTCGTCGATCCCGTAGCGGTCGAGCGTGCGCACCAGGTTCTCGCGGTGCAGGACGTCGAGGCGCACGTAGCGGCGGCGGCCGCTGCGGATTTCTTCCATCGACGGCGAATATTCGGCCCGCCACGCATCGGCGAATTCGAGCGGGTCGAGCGCGGGGGCATGGCGGTCGAGGAACGCGGCGGCGCCGCGTGCGACGCCGCTTCTCCAGTCGACGATCGTTCCGAAGACATCGAAAACGAGCGCCTTGATTTCGGCAGGGTTCGTCATGGTGATCCCGTGAGGGTCGATCGATGAGGTGGTGAATCGCCGTGCCGCCCGACTGCGCGACGCCGGTTCGATCGTCATTGAATCACGGATACGGAAACGCGGTTTGGCCGACGGCGAGGTCGTGCGGCCTGCTCGTCGAGTTCGCGGACGCAGGCCCGTCGTCGCCGCCCGACAGACGGAATCGGTGTCATGGCCAACCGATCGGGTGGGCGCCGAGCGGTTGCCATGGCGGTTCGTGCAGTCGGCCCGCGCATTCGAACTGGCGGGGCGCGCGCCCGCGGGCGTGTCGGTCGCGGCCGCGATCGATGCCTTGAAGGCCGTGACGCGCACGGAATCCGGCGCGGTGCCATGAAGGCGAACGGAGCCGGGCGCCGCCACAAGCTGACGAACGGTTTGCATGCGCACCGCGCACCACGCGCGGCGTTGCGCCGGGCCGTCACGCCGTGCGCGAGTCTTTCGGCGAGCTGACTGCCGGCTGCAACCGCCGTGCCGACCGCGCGTAACCCCTGATGCGCACGGACCCCCGGCTTGTCACGGATTGGTGTTAAATGTATTTCGGCGCGCGTTGGCACCGCGGGCAATACGGGGCGCACCGGGCATCGGCGTAAACCCGGGGCGAAAAACGGCACGAAGGATCGAAAACGAATCGGGCGCATCAGACCCGATCGGACAGACGGCAGGATTCATCTTGAATACCGAACCGCAAAGTTCTCGTTACAGTCTCGGGCTCGCTGCGGAAGTGCTCGCGTCCGAGCAAAGCGTGCTGAGGCTGATCACGCGCAATACACCGCTGCCGGAGCTGCTCGTCGAAGTCTGCCGGCGCGCCGAGGCGTTGCTCGGCGACGGCGCGTCGTGCACGATCCTGCTGCTCGACACCGACGGCGTGCACGTGCACGTCGGCGCCGCGCCATCGCTGCCCGGGCGGTACAGCACGGCGATCGAAGGCGCGTCGATCGGGCCTGCCGCCGGCTCGTGCGGCACGGCGATGTACCTGCGCCGGATGGTCGTCGTCGAAGACATCGAAACCGATCCCCTGTGGGCCGACTACCGGGCCGTCGCATTGCCGCTGGGCTTGCGCGCGTGCTGGTCGGTGCCGTTCCTCGACGAAGCGGGCGTCGTGCTCGGCGCGTTCGCCGTCTATTACCGCACGCCGCGCCGGCCGGGCGACGAGGAAACCGAACTGTTGCGCGACATCGGCAACAGCGTCGGCCTCGCGGTGCACCAGGACCGGATCGCGCGACAGCTCGCGCGCAGCGAGGAACATCACCGGCTCGTGGTCAACAGCCTGAACGAAGGGATCCTCGTGGTGTCGCGCGACGGCGTCGTGGTCGCGAGCAACCCGAGTGCGAACCGGATGATGCGCGTGAAGGGCGACCTCGTCGGCCGCCGCCTGTCGACGGTGATCCTGCGCAAGCTGCACGAGGACGGCACGCCGATCGCGCCCGACGACTGGCCGAGCCGGCGCGCGCTCGAGACGGCCACGCCGATGCTCGACTACACGGTCGGCTTCGGCCTGGCTGACGGCGACATCATCTGGGTGCGCGGCAACGCGGTGCCGATCGTGAGGCCGGGCGAGCAGCAGGCCGATTCGGTGCTCGTGTCGTTCAACGACATCGGCCCCGTGCGCGAAGCGCAGCAGCAACTGCGCTACCTGGCGACGCGCGATGCGCTGACGGGCCTCTACAACCGCCGCTGGCTCGGCGACCGCATGCGCGAGCTGTTCGGCGGACACGATGCGGCGGGCGTGCCCGCGCGCGTCGCGATCCTGTTCATCGATCTCGTCGGTTTCAAGAAGGTCAACGACACGGCCGGCCACGACGCGGGCGACGCGCTGCTGCGCAGCGTGGCCGCGCGGCTCGCGGCCTGCGGCGGCGGCCAGTACGCGCTGACGCGGGTCGGCGGCGACGAGTTCGTGATCCTCGTCGACGACTGCGACGATCCCGACCGGCTCGCGGTGCTCGCGCGCGAGGTGATCGACGCGATCGCGAAGCCGTTCGCGATCGCGAACAACGAATACTGGCTCGGCGTGTCGATCGGGATCAGCGTCGCGCCGCGCGACGGCGACGATGCCGTCACGCTGATGCGCAATGCCGATTCGGCGATGTACGACGCGAAGCAGCGCGGCCGCAACCACTTCACGTTCTTCACCGCGCAGCTCAACCTGCGGCTGCAGCGCCGCTTCGCGATCGAGCAGTCGCTGCGGCGCGCACTGTCGTCGGACATGCTGCGGCTCGCGTATCAGCCCGTCGTCGACGCGCGCAGCGGCCGCACGGTCGGCGCCGAGGCGCTCTTGCGCTGGACGAGCCCCGAGCTCGGGCCGATGTCGCCGGCGGAGTTCATTCCGGTCGCGGAAGATACGGGGTTGATCGTCGCGATCGGCCAGTGGGTGCTCGAAACCGCGTGCCGGCAGGCGGCCGAATGGCGCCGCACGATCGCGCCCGACCTGATGCTGGCCGTCAACCTGTCGCCGCGGCAGTTCCACGAAGGCCTCGTCGAATCGGTCGGTCGCTGCCTCGCGCAGACGCGGCTCGATCCGTCTGCGCTCGAACTCGAGATTACCGAAGGACTGCTGATGAACGACACGGACACCGTGCTGCCGATGCTCGAGGCGCTCACGGACATGAACGTGCGGATCTCGGTCGACGATTTCGGCACCGGCTATTCATCGCTCGCGTACCTGAAGCGCTTTCCGCTGCACAACCTGAAGGTCGACCGCTCGTTCGTGTCGGGCGTGCCCGATCATCACGACTCGGTGGCGATCACGCAGGCGGTGGTCGCGATGGCGCATTCGCTCGGGATGAAGGTCACGGCCGAAGGGGTCGAGACGCAGGCGCAATCGTGGTTCCTGCAGCAGATCGGCTGCGACATGCAGCAGGGCTATCTGTTCAGCCGCCCGCTGGACCCGGGCGACTACGCGCGCCGGCTCGGCGCGATGTGAGCGGGCACGCGTTCGGCGCTCAGTCGACGCGCGGGGCGCCGAACCCGCCGGGGACCGGCGTCGTCGGCGTCGCATCGATCTCGACGCGGTTCTTGCCTTCATGCTTCGCGCGATAGAGCGCGCGGTCGGCCGCTTCGATCAGCAGCGTCGTCGGCAGGCCGGGCATCGGCACGATGGTCGCGCCGCCGATGCTGATCGTCACGGTGTCGCCCGTCGACGAATGCGCGTGCCGCAGCCGCAGCGCCTCGACCGCGAGGCGGATCTTCTCGCCGAGCAGCCGCGCGGCGCCCGGCGACGTGGCCGGCATCACGACCGCGAATTCCTCGCCGCCGAAACGCGCGGCGAGATCGCCCGACTGGCCGAGGCAGCGCTCGATGGTCGACGCGATCTGCTTGAGCACACTGTCGCCCGACACGTGGCCGTACGTGTCGTTGTACAGCTTGAAGTTGTCGACGTCGATCATCAGCAGCGACAGCTCGCTGCGCTCGCGCGTGCCGCGCCGCCATTCCGCGGCGAGGTACTCGTCGAGATAGCGCCGGTTCGACAGCCCGGTCAGGCCGTCGGAATGCGTGAGGCGCCGCAGCTCGAGATTGGCTTCGAGCAACTGCTGCTGCGATTGCCGCAGCGCGCGGTAGGCCTCGTCGCGCTGCAGCAGGTTCATGTACGAGCGCGAGTGGTAGCGCACGCGTGCGACGAGCTCGATGCGGTCGGGCAGCTTCACGAGGTAGTCGTTCGCGCCGGCCGCGAACGCGGCGCTCTTGATCACGGGCTCTTCCTGCGTCGACAGCACGATGATCGGCACGTCGCGCGTCGCCGGATTCGCGCGGTACGCCTTCACGAGGCTCAGCCCGTCGGTGCCGGGCATCACGAGGTCCTGCAGGATCACGGTCGGCCGCGTCTCGATCGCGGTGGCCATCGCGTCGTCCGAACGCGGGCAGTAGTGGAAATCGATGCCTTCCTCGTCGACGAGCGCGCGCCGCACGGCTTCCGCGACGATCGTCTGGTCATCGACCAGCAGCACCATCGCCGGCACGTCGACGGGCGGCGTGTAGGGGCCGCCCGGCGGGCGAGTCAGGTCAATGGTCATGGTCGATGCGGGTTGTTGCGGTTGTTGCGGGGGCCGGCATGGGTGTTGCGCGTGTTCATCGTCGGGCTCAGATTCTCGCGAGCGCCGCCAGCTCGCCCGCGATGCGCCCGAGCGGCAGGATCGCGCGCGCCGCGCCGAGTGTCGCGGCCGCTTTCGGCATGCCGTACACGGCGCTCGTCGCCTCGTCCTGGGCGATCGTATGGTAGCCCTTCATCCGCAGCGCCTTCAGGCCGATCGCGCCGTCGCGGCCCATCCCGGTGAGCAGCACGCCGATCACGCGGCCGGGCCAGTGCTCGGTCAGGCTGTTGAAGAACACGTCGACCGACGGGCGATACGGCGTGGCGGCCGGCTCGCGCGTGTATTCGAGCGTGCCGGCGCGGGTGATGCGCAGGTGGTCGTCGGTCGCGGCGAGCAGCGCGACGCCCGGCTGCGGGCGGTCGCCTTCGCGCGCGACGCGCACGGCGAGCGGCGTCTGGCCGTCGAGCCATTGCGCCATGCCTTCGGCGAACGCGCGGTCGACGTGCTGGACGATCACGATCGGCGCGCTGAAATCGGCCGGCAGGCCGCCGAGGACGGACGCGAGCGCGCCGGGGCC